>JALGUI010000648.1 GCA_029820915.1 Candidatus Zipacnadia bacterium
GCCACGCAGCCCCGCACGCCCGATGTCGAGGACCCGTGGCGGGACTTCTCCGGCGACCGCCAGGTCATCAGCACCAAGGACATGGAGCTTGAGGTCTCCGATGTCGAGCGGGCCTACGATGAGGCGCGCGCCATCGTCGAGAAGCACGGCGGCTTCGTGGCGAGCGACCGCATCGCCATCGACGACAGCGAGCGCGACGTCGCGCACCTGACCATCCGCCTGCCGGTCGATCACTTCGAGAGCGCCATCACCGACCTGCGGCAGCTCGGCGACGTGGTCCGGCTGGTCGGGGAGAGCGTCGATGTCACGCAGGAGTACTACGGGGAGGGCGCCGAGGTTCGCGAGATGGCCGACCGCGAGCAGTGGCTGGTGGATCGCTACGAGGCCGAGACCAACGCGCAGAAGAAGCGCGAGCTCAAGCGCCAGCTCGACGCCCTGCGGGAGGAGATGCGGCGCGAGAAGGAGATCCTGACGAGCCTGGCCGAGCAGACGCACTGGCCGGTGCTGGAGCTGGTGCTGAGCGAGAGCACGGGCCCGGGCGACTTCGCCTCGCGGATGTTCGGCGGCAGCCTGTCGGCGCTGGCCTGGGTGGGCGCGACGGCGATCATCTGGATGCCGATCGTGGTGCTGCTGACGCTCTTCTGGCGGCGGATCGTGCCGGGCGCGCCGCGCAGCGAGTAGCCGCGACACCGCGCAGGTCGGGCATCCGCCCGACACGTGGGATGCGGCCCCGCCCGAGTGCTCGGGCGGGGCCGCTCGCCGTTGTCGTTCCGTGGCACGGACACTCTTGTCCGTGCGCCGTTCGCACCGTCGCGTCCGCTGCTCACTCCCCGCGCGGCAGTCGTCCCCGATCCGCCTGTGCCGCGCAGTCGCTGCGGCCCCACGCCGCGCCTCCGCCGGCGCCGTTTGTGGGACAGGCCACCGGCCTGTCTGCCGTTGCCGTCTGCAGGGCGCGGGCTCGGCCTGCGCCCTGCCTGTTCGCCGAGGCGGTCGGCCTACCCGCCGGTGGGCGATAGCTCGACGTGACCCACGTCGGCGGTCTTCCCGGCCTGGACGGTCACGCTTTCGGTCTCACCAGACCACTGCGGCTCGCCACGCGCGAATGGGCCGACCTCCACACCCACCTCCAGGCGATAGCGACCGGGGAACAACGGTCCGGCCTTGAACTTGCCGCCGGGCCCCACACGGTAGCTCCCCAGCAGCACGTCCTCTGGCAACTCCGTCTCGGCCACCGGCTTCACCCAGGCCCACACGCGCCCCCCGTCGGGCGACGCAGGCAGGTCCGCCGATCCGACGATCCACCCTCCAACGCGCAGGTTGATCGGGGGAGCGGTGACCGTCTCGCCCTCCACAACCGTGAAGTCCGGCGTCCGAGCGTTGACGTAGCGCATGGAGCTGAAGGAGAAGACATAGCCCTCGCCGGCTCTCACGTGCTCCAGCCTGTAGCTGCCGTCGGGCTCGACCCGTGCAGCCCCATCCACGCCCAGGCTCCACTTCACGGAGTGCGTCTCCAGGATCTCCCTGCCCTCGGGCGTGATGACGCGCCCCACAACCGTCCCGCCCCGGCTGAGTGTGACCTCGATCTCGTGCGCCGAGCCGGGCGTCACTTCGACGTTCAGCTTCCACTCCCAGTCGGAATCGACGGAGAGACGTTGGTACCCGGGCAGCTCGTCGGGGAAGCCGGGCCCGAACACGCCGATCTTCCACTCGCCCGGCGGCACGCTGTAGATGACCCAGTCGCCATCGGCCCCCACTACCTTGGGCTCTCCGGCGCCGTCCAGATCGTGGTCGTCCGGCCAGATCCTGCAGTCCGCCGGCATTGGCTTCGAGCCGTCCGGGAAGCGCGCGGTTACGCGGATGGTGCCGGTGCCCGGCAGGGCCTCCGGCGCCTCGCCCCAGCGGAAGTAGGTCAGGATTGCTTCGCGCTGAGCGGCGGTGAGAGCGTTCGGTCGGACGCCTGTCAAGCCCGCGACCGGGGGCTCGGCGATTGTCGCGGGCACCACGTCGCCGTTGAGCAGGAGGAGTGTCGAAGGCTCTCCGTCGCTCCTCGGCAGGCCGCCTCTGAACACCACCAGGACGGCGCCGACCTCGCGCAGCGGCCGGCCTACAGGCGTGTCCCCTGATGTGGTCAAGAGGACGTCGGCCACGTCCTCCTCGGTGAAGACCGGCTCGGCGTCGGCGAGGAAGCGGATGGTCCTGCCATCTTCCCTCTCGTACTCGAAGAGCCGCTTGCCCTCCGGCACGTCCACGGGCCTCCGGCACGTCCACGGGGCCGTCATCGTCGATCTGCTCGGCGAGGTGCAGGTCGAGGCTGAAGGTGGTCGTGTAGTTCCCGCCGCCTTCCGTCATGTCCACGACTGTGTAGCCGGGGGGCAGATCCTCGACAGTCATGTCCAGGAAGAGCTCGTCGTCTGCGACCTCCAGGTGGACATCCTCGACGGTAAGTTCGGCGGTGAAGAAGAGGCGATCCGACACCCGCCCATCCTCCTCGCGGTAGTACCAGGTCACCGTCACCGCCATCGGCAGAGACACCGTCCGATCACCGCTGCCGTACTCCGTGAAGCCGCTGCGGGTCGTCTCAAGGATGAGGCTCCCGTCGGGATCGCGCACCTCGTCACGCACAACGCAGAAGTCGCGTCCGGGTGCGATCCACGCCTTCGCCGCCACCGGATGCCCGTGATCGGGGTCCGCGTCGAGCTCGACATACCAGCACTCGGTGCCATCGAGGTCCGTCTTCTCACACGTGGAGAGCCTGCCCTCCGCCGCTGCGCGCCGCAGCCATTCGGCGCCGTGGAACAGGCCCATCGCCCGCCCGAACTCCCCAACCGGGTAGCCCTCATGCCCCGCCTCGATGTTGACGATGCCACCGGCGCGCTCCCCGGACTGTGGGTAGACGACCATGGTGGCCTCGCCGTCGAACACGCCGACGTGCTGCCAGGCCGAGAGCATCCTGGCGTCAGTCCCACTGTGATCAGCGGGGCTGGTCCGGCCGCCGCTCAGCGAGACCGTCTCGACGGTGCGCGCCGCCGCGCAGATCCGACCGCCCTTCTGCGCCCAGGCCATGCGCATCGTGAAGCCGGCCGTGTCCGCTCCGCGCTCAGCCTGGACCTCTGGGTTGAACGCACGAGTGCCTGAGGCACATGGGGCACGATCTCTTCGCCCAGATGCCCCTCCACCTGCGCCAGCAGGCCCGCAAGGTGCGCCTCGCTGATCTCGGTGTAGTGGATCCCGCCGATCATGGTGTCGCGCAGGTGGGCCGTCAGGTCTGTCGTGAGCAGCGCCTCCTCCGGGGCCTCGCGCAGCACTCGCACGACATCGACCGCCTGACGCCAACTCATGTCAGTCTGGACAGGGCCCAGCAGATGGGGCATCTCTCGCATGGCTTGCCGAACACTGGCGCGCCGGAGCCGCTGGTCGACCAGCGCCCGCAGAAGCTGCTGCTGGCGCTTCTGGCGGGCGAGGTCGCTGTCGCCCTTGCGGTAGGTCACGAAGCCCAGCGCCTGCTCGCCGTCGAGGTGCTGCGGGCCGGGCTGCAGGTGGATGTGCAGGTCGCCGTAGTCATCGTCGTAGTTCATCCCGCGCCCGCCGCCCTCGATGTCGGGGACGTCGATCTCGATGCCGCCGAGCGTGTCGATGATCTCCGGGAAGCGGCGCATGTCGAGCTGCACGTGGTGGTCGATCGGTATGCCGAGGAGATCCTCCACCGTCTCTCGGAGGAGTTCACTCCCACCGATCCCGAAGGCGCTCCTGAGTTTATGGGGCAGATACCTTCTCTGAAGCGTGGCCCGTCCGCCGCGCGGGTAGCCAGGCACTACGACGCGAAGATCACGCGGGAGCGAGAGCAATGCGGCGCGATCGGTAGTCGGGTTCAGGAATAGAACCATAACAGCGTCTGCAGATGGCCGGTGACCCGGGAACTCAGCCATGTCTGTTCCTATCAGCAGGAGCGTCGTCATCTCTGGCAGCTCCGCCGCCCCGCGTATGCCGAATGCCCCTGCCGTCAGCACTGCGATCAGCGCACAGGCGATGACCGCCAGGCGTGCGGCGCCCGACAGCCCCACCACCGGCCGCACCCGCTCGTCGAGGACGCGGCGGACGCGGGTGATGAGGGCTCGGCCGCGGGAGGCGCAGTTCACGCACCCGGCGAACGAAGCCATCTCGGCCCAGTCGGTGAGCATCTGCGCGTACTCACGGCGGGCGCCGGTCAGGGCGAGGACGCAGTCGTCGGCGGCCCCCTCGGCGGTGGCGGCCAGCCCGCGCAGCAGCAGCCATGCCAGCGGATGCCACCACCAGACGGCCGCCGTCAGCCGCGCGGCAGTCAGCGCCGGCACGTCGCCGCGCCGCACGTGCGCAAGCTCGTGGATCAGTGCGGCCTTGTCGGCCTCGCCGCCCTCCGGCAGCACCAGCGTCGGCCGCAGCCAGCCCGCGACCGCCGGGACCGTGACCTCGGCCGAGCGCACCGTGGGCGGCAGGCGCGACAGCCCGAGCCGGTCGGCGATGGCCTCGACAGTGGCCGGGCGACCGCTCCGCGCGCCCTCGGCCAGCAGCGTCCGGAGCGCGTTGGCGTCTCGCGCAAACGCGAGAGACGCCACCAGCGCCCCGGCCCCCCACAGGCTCAGCAGGATCGCCGCAATGGGCAGGGGCTCGCGTGGCGCTGCCGGAGACTGCGCGGCTGGAACGGCGTCCAGGCGGGGGCGCCTGGACTCCGGGGTACGGGCAGCGGGCGGACTGGGAACGGCGTCCGGGCGGGGGCGCCCGGACTCCAACATGGGTGCATAGCGCGGGACGGGCACGGCGATCTCCGGGCGCTGCACGGGCAGGAAGCTCGCCGCGATCACCGCCAGCGGCGCCAGCCACACGCCGGCGAGCGTGGCCCGCCATGCGGCATGGCGCAGCGCCGGC
>JALGUI010000649.1 GCA_029820915.1 Candidatus Zipacnadia bacterium
GCACTCCCACCGCCTCCTGCAGTCCCTGCGGCCGGGCGTGCTCACCATCATCCCGGGCGACCGCGACGACCTGATCCTGGCCGCCATCAGCTCCGAGGCGCTATCGCCCGAGACCGCCGGCACGATCGGCATCTGCATCACCGGCGGCGTCAAGCCCCATCACACCGTGATGCGGCTGATCGAGCGCAGTCAGGCGCCCGTCATCGCCATCGAGCGGGGCACCTACGACGTAGCGTCGGAGATCTCCGACGTGGTCGGCAAGATCATCCCCAGCGACAGCGAGAAGATCGCGACCGGCCAGCGCCTGGTCAAGGACAGCGTGGACGTTGACGCGCTCGTCGAGGTGCTGTAGTGGTTACTTGCGGAAGTTCGCGTGCTGCAATCTGCTCCTAACGGCATGTGCAGGTGAGGTCGCTCCGCGACCTCTGGGGAGTTTGCTGAGCAAACTCCAGAGCGCTCGCGCTGCGAGCGCAGGGCGCCCGCACCACGATGTGGTTGCCTGTTACCTTGTCATGCAATAATTCGTACGACAGGCGCCCTCGCCTGTCGAGGCTGTTAGTACGCGGTCTTCCGCAAGTTACGGGCAGTGTCTGCGCGACGCGCCCCGACCCACCCCCGAGCAGCGGAGAGGCAGGCGACCGATGCAGACCGACCTCGAGATCTCCCAGCAGGCCGACATGCTCCCGATCGTCGAGATCGCCGAACAGTCGGGCATCCTCCGCGACGAGCTCGAGCTGCACGGCGACCACATGGCCAAGGTCAAGCTCTCGCTGCTGGATCGCCTCGCCGACCGGCCCGACGGCAGGCTGATCCTGGTAACCGCCATCACCCCGACGCCGCTGGGTGAGGGCAAGACCGTCACCAACATCGGGCTCGCCCAGGCCCTCCGGCACATCGGCAGGGACGCCATCGTCACCCTCCGCGAGCCGTCGATGGGGCCGACCTTCGGCATCAAGGGCGGCGCGTGCGGAGGCGGCCGGTCGCAGGTGGTGCCGATGGAGGACATCAACCTGCACTTCACCGGCGACATCCACGCCGTCGGCGCCGCCAACAACCTGCTCGCGGCCATGATCGACGCGCACCTGTGGCACAAGAACCCGCTGGGCATTGACCCCTTCACGATCTCGTGGAACCGCGGCGTGGACATGAACGACGTCGCGCTGCGCAACATGATCATCGGCCTGGGCGGCACGCGCGGCGGCGTCCCGCGCGAGGCCGGGTTCGACATCACCGTCGCCTCCGAGGTCATGGCGATCCTGGCGCTCACCGGCGGCCTGCGGGACCTGCGCGAGCGTCTCGGCCGCATCCAGGTCGCGCTCACCCGCGACGGGAAGCCGGTCACCGCCGAGGACCTGAAGGCCGCCGGCGCCATGGCCGCGCTGATGAGGCAGGCCGTCATGCCCAACCTGGTGCAGACCCTCGAGCACGGGCCGGCCTTCGTGCACGCGGGCCCGTTCGCCAACATCGCGGTGGGCACGAACTCGATCCTGGCCGACCGCATGGCCCTCAAGCTCGGCGACTACGTGACCACCGAGGCCGGCTTCGGGGCCGACTGCGGGGCCGAGAAGTTCCTCAACATCAAGTGCCGCGTCGCCGGCTACCGGCCGTCGGCGGTAGTCATCGTCGCCACCGTGCGCGCGCTCCAACTGCACGGGGGCGCCTTCGAGTTCCGGCCCGGCACGAAGCCGCCGGTCGAGGAGTTCGAGAAGGAGAACGTCGAGGCCGTGGTCGCCGGGGCCGGGAACCTCGCCAAGCACATCGAGAACATCGCGCTCTTCGGCCTCCCGGCCGTCGTCGCCATCAACCGCTTCCCGACCGACACCGACGCGGAGGTGGCGGCCGTCAGGCAGGCGGCGCTGGACGCCGGCGCCGACGCCGCGGTCGAGAGCAACGTGTGGGCGCGCGGCGGCGAGGGCGGCGCCGAGCTGGCTGAGGCCGTCGTCGAGGCCGCCGACCGGCCGAGCGACTTCCGCTTCCTCTACCCGCTTGACGCGCCCATCAGGGACAAGATCGAGGCCATCTGCACGCGCATCTACGGCGCCGACGGCGTCGAGTACTCGGCGACCGCGCGCCGCAAGATCCGCCGCTTCGAGCGGCAGGGACTGGGCGGCCTGCCGATCTGCATGGCGAAGACGCACCTGTCGCTGAGCCATGACCCGAAGCTCAAGGGCCGGCCCACGGGCTTCACGGTGCCCATCGAGGACATCCGGCCGTCGGTGGGCGCGGGCTTCCTGTATCCGCTGTGCGG
>JALGUI010000650.1 GCA_029820915.1 Candidatus Zipacnadia bacterium
ACCCGAGGCGATCTTCTCCGCGACCTCGCGCGCGCTCATGGTCGGCGCCAGCTCGTAGTGCCCCGCCTGCAGCCGGTCCCCCAGTCCGGTGAAGCCCAGCATGATGCGGAAGGCGCGGGCGTCGCGGATGAGGCCGGCCGACTGCAGGTCCTCGGCGATCTGTGCGGCGCCGCTGCCGGACGGGATGTGAACGATGGTGGTTTCCCCCGGCCCTGCCACCGGCCTCAGCGCCCCCCGGTACCAGTTCCAGCCGAGCGCGGTCCCCGTGATGGCAATTGCCGCCGCGGCCAGAGCGGCGATCGCGCGCCTACTCATCGCGATCCGCCCCGGCACGGCGGCGGTCGAGCCACGTCCGCAGGATCAGCGCCGCGGCGACCTTGTCCACCTGCCCGCGCCGGTCCCGCTCGGTCAGCCCCGCCTCCTGCATGGCGCGCGCCGCGGCGGCGCTGGTCAGCCGCTCATCGCAGGTCTCGACGGGTACCGGACTGCGCTCGCGGAGGCGCTCCACGAACTCGCTCATGCGCTCGGCCGCCGGGCCCATCTCGCCGCGCAGGTCCACCGGCATGCCGACCACGATTACTTCGGCCGCCAGCTCCTCGGCGCGTCGCAGGATCGTGGCCACGGGGTCGTCGCCCTCCTCGCGGGTGATGACCTCCAGCGGCGAGGCGATCAGGCCCGACGGGTCGCTCACCGCCAGCCCGATCCGCCTCTCGCCCATGTCCACGCCCAGCGCGCGCATGTCCCGGCCTACCCCTCCAGTTGCCCCAAGAGAGTCGCGGGCGCGGCGCGGATGGCGGCGTCGAGCTTCGCGACGTCGCCGCCGCCCGCCTGAGCGAACTTCGGCGCGCCGCCGCCTCCGCCGCCCGCCACCTCGGCCACCGCACCCACCAGGTTCCCGGCATGTGCCCCGCGCCCGATGAGGTCATCGGACACCTTGGCGACCAGCGCGACCTTGCCGCCCGCGTCTCCGGCCAGCACCACTACACCGCTGCCCAGCCGGTCGATGATCTCGTCGGCGAGCCCCTTGAGCACGTCGCGGTCACCGCCATCGATCCGCTCCGCGACCAGCTTCACGCCCGCCACTTCCTCGGCGCCCGCCACGAGGTCGGGCACATTGACGCTCGCGCTCATCTGCCGCGCCTGCTCGACCTCCTTCTCGAGGTCGCGGATGCGCCGGCGCTGGGCCTCGGCCCGGTCCGCAGTCTCCTCGACCGGGCAGTTGAGCGCCTGCGACAGCGCGTGCAGCAACTCATCGGCCGCGCGGCCGTGCCGCACCGCCGCCAGCCCGGCCAGCGCCTCGATCCGGCGCGTGCCCGCGGCGACGGAGCTCTCGGACAGGATGCGCAGGCTGCCGATCTCGCCGGTACGGCAGCAGTGCAGGCCGCCACACAGCTCGAAGCTCGTCCCGGCAACCCGCACGGTGCGCACGCTCTCGCCGTACTTCTCGCCGAACAGCGCGGTCGCTCCGGCGCCCACGGCCTCCTCCAGGTCCATGAACTCGACGCTGACCGACAGGTCCTCGACGATCCAGCGGTTGACCATCTCCTCGACGCGCACCAGCTCGTCGTGGCTCACGGCCTCGTGGTGCGAGAAGTCGAAGCGCAGGCGGTCGGGCCCGACCAGCGAGCCCGCCTGCTTGACGTGCCCCCCCACCACCTCGCGCAGCGCCGCGTGCAGCAGGTGCGTGGCGGTGTGATGGCGGCGGATGGCGTCACGCCGCTCCTCATCGACCGTCGCGGTCACGCCGGCGCCCACTGACACTGTGCCCTCGGTGACGCGGCCCAGGTGCGCAACCGCCTCGCCCAGCGGCTGCGTGTCGGTGACCTCGAAGCTGAAGCCCTCACCGGCGATGGCGCCGGTGTCGCCCACCTGGCCGCCGCGCTCGGCGTAGAAGGGCGTCACGTCCAGCACCAGCGCGCCCTCGGCGCCCTCGGACAGCTCGTCCGCCGCCTCGCCCTCGACGACGACGGCGCGCACGGTCGCGCGGGCGGAGGTGACGTCGTAGCCCGCGAACTCCGTCGGATCGAGCTTCGCGGCCACCGAGGCCGCGCCGTGCACCGCAAGCCCCACGACCGCCGCCCGCGAGCGCTCGCGCTGCTCGGCCATGGCGGCGTCGAAGCCCTCCTGGTCCACGGTCAGCCCGTGATCGCCCGCAATCTCCGTAGTCATCTCGCGCGGCAGGCCGAAGGTGTCGTGGAGGCGGAAGGCCTCGTCGCCGGGGATCTGCGTGGCGCCCTTGTCGCGGCGGAGCATCTCGATGAGCCCGTGCACCCGCGCCATTCCCTGCTCGAGCGTGTTGGCGAACTGCTCCTCCTCGCGGCGCACCACGCCGATGCTGAACTCCTGGCGCTCGCGCAGCTCGGGGTAGGCCTGGCCCATCACTTCGGCGACGGTCGGCAGCACCTCGTGCATGAAGGGCCCGTTTGCGCCGAGCTGCAGCCCGAAGCGGTAGGCCCGCCGCAGCAAGTGCCGCAGCACGTAGCCCGCGCCCTCATTGGTCGGCGCCACGCCGTCGGCGGT
>JALGUI010000042.1 GCA_029820915.1 Candidatus Zipacnadia bacterium
CCGGTCCAGGTCACCGCGCCACGGGCGCCGGGTCACGGGCGGCGGCTGCTCCGCCGGGCGCGCCGCCCGCCGCCAGCGCACCCCGCCGCCAGCGCACTCAGTCCGCCAGGAACTTGTAGCCGAAGCTGCGCACCGTGACGATGCGCTGCGGGTTCTTCGGATCGTCCTCGATTTTGTTACGTAAATTTGATATATGTGTCTCTACTAAGTGCGGATCGTACTGTCTGTAGTCCCATACGGAATCAAGTAGCTCATCTGTGGAGAAGACGCGGCCGGGCTGCTCCATGAGCACCTGGAGCAGCCGCATCTGGGTGGGCGTGAGGTCCACCGCCTCGCCGTTGACGGTCACCTCGCGCGAGTCCAGGTCCAGCGCCACGCCCGCGCCCTCAAGCTGTCGCTTCTCGGCGAGCGTGGCGCCCGGCCCGACGCGGCGCAGCACGGCCTTGACGCGCGCAACCAGCTCTCGCGGCGAGAACGGCTTGGTGATGTAGTCATCGGCCCCCAGCTCCAGCCCCAGAATCCGATCCGCCTCCTCGGTGCGTGCCGTCAACATTATTATGGGGACCGACGACTTCTGGCGGATCTGCTGGCAGACGCTGGTGCCCTCGATGTCGGGAAGCATGATGTCGAGCAGCACGAGGTCGGGCGTGGGCGTGTCGGAGCTATTGAGCACGTCCAACGCTCCGTGCCCCGTCTCCACCGTGATGGTCTTGAACTGCTCGCCCTCCAGCTTGCGCTGGACGGCGTCACGCAGCATCTCGTCGTCATCAACGATCAGGATGGTAGCGCCACGCACCACGGGTACCTCCTCCTCCATGGCCGACGGCAGCGACGAGTGCGGCGAATGGGCACGGGCGGCGCCTCCGCGTGTTGCGCTCGGGCGGGCCCGCCTGCGACGGCGCCCGCCGCTAGTCGTCCGCGTCGTCGGGCGCCAGCGGGAAGACAAGCACAAAGGTGCTGCCCTCCCGCAGTGAACTCTCGACGCCGATGGCGCCGCCGAGCAGCCGGGTCAGTCGCGCGGCGATGGCCAGCCCGAGCCCGGAGCCCTTGGTCGAGCCCGCGGTCGCCCGACCGCGATAGAACTCGTCAAAAATGCTGTTGATGTCCTCGTGTGCGATGCCTGGGCCGTCATCGATTACTTCGATCGCCAGGCACTGGTCCACGTACACCGCCGACGGCTGGCGCGACTCGACCACAGCGCTGAGTTGCGCGTACTCCCGCCTGTCACGGACCCCGACGCGCACCAGTACGTTCCCGCCGGCGCCCACGTACTTGACAGCATTCCCGACAAGGTTGAACAGCACCTGCGCGAGCCGGTCGGCATTGGACGAGATGGGCGCGAGCTCGCCGTCGATCTGGGCGTCCAGCGTGACCTCGGAGCGGGCCGCCTCGGGAGACAAGGTGTCGATGATGTGCCAGATCACCGCGACGACGTCCACGAGCCGCTTGTCGATCACCATCTCGCCGGCCCGCAGCCGCGACAGATCGAGGATGTCCTCGACCATGCGATCGAGCTGCAGGCAGGTCGTCTCGATGCGCTGCAGGAACAGGCGCTGCTCCTCGTTGATGTCGCCGGCGTCGCCGTCCAGCAGCAGCTCGTTGTAGGCCCTGATGGCCGACAGCGGCGTGCGCAGCTCGTGTGAGACCGAGGAGATGAGCTGGGTGCGGAACTCCTCGGTCCGCGCTGCGTCGGCCGCCGCCGCGCCCAGGCTGGCGAAGGCACTGAGCAGGTCCATCTGGCGCGGCGTCACCTGCTCGTCGCTGCAGGCCACGATCACCCCGACCAGCACGCCGCGGGGGGAGGCCGGCGTCCCGCTCCCGCACCGCATCTGCACCAGCACCCCCGCGTCGCTGCCATCAGGCGTCTCGTCCGGCGAGAGCAGGCGGTACGCCTCGTCGTCGAGCGCGAACTCCGCCAGCAGGTTCCCCGGGCCCAGTGGCACCGGCTCGGGGTCCACCTGCGCCATGCGGACCTTGGCCATGCCGGGCAGAGGCAGGTGTCCGTCGTCGGCATCCAGCTCTGCCCGCGCCACCTCGATCAGCAGGCCGTCGTCATGGTCGGCGCGGAAGGTGGAGACCCGCGGAATGCCGATGTGGCGCACGGCGTTCTCGGCGATGCCCGCGAGTGCCTCGTCGGTATCGACGCCGCCCATCAGTGAGGCGACGGACTCCAGCAGGGCCTGCGCGCGACGCTCGCCCGCCTGGGCCTGCTCGAGCCGGGCCCGGAGTTCCTCCGTCCTGCCGGAGGCGCTCGCCGAGCCTTCGGGGCCGCTTACCCGCCATACCCTTCCGCTCATGCTCTCCACGTTCACACTGCGTGCGTCGCGGGTTACCGTCCTGCGCGCACGCGGTCGCTGTAGAAGCCGTGTCCCTACCCCAAGGAGCAGCACTGTCGGGCAGAGGTGCCCGACTTACGTGAGGCTACGAACGGGTGTCCAGCCCAGTGGCTGCGGACGACCGTCGTTCACGGTCGCGCTTTGCCGAATCCTGCAGGCGTCTGTTGCTGTTGTCGGCTACGCCTCGCTCTTCCTCCGTCACTTCCCTCCGCCCATGGCGCTGAGCACGTCGGTCATCGACATCAGACCCGGGCCCAGCAGGATGACGAACAGAGAGGGGAAGATGAAGAAGATCATCGGGAACAGCATCTTGACCGGCAGCGCCGCGGCGACTTCCTTGATCTGCAGGCTGCGCCGCGTGCGCAGGGAGTCGGACTGGGTGCGGAGAGCCTTGGCGATGCTGACGCCGAGCTGCTCGGCCTGCGTCAGCGAGGCGACGAGGGCGTTGAGGTTGTCCTCGCCGGTCCGGTCGGCCATGTCCTCCCAGGCGCGCTTGCGGGTCTTGCCCACCCGCACCTCGCCGAGGAGACGGCTGAACTCCTCGACGAGCGGGCCTTCCTTGCGCGCCACCACCTCCTGCAGAGCGCCGTCCAGGCCGGCCCCGGCCTCGACCGACACGACGAGCAGGTCGATGATGTCCGGGAGCGTCTTGCGGATTTGGTTGTGGCGCCCCTCGATGCTCTTCTGCAGAATGTAGTGCGGCGCCAGAATGCCCACCACGGCCGCCAGGCCGGCGATCGGCATCTGCATATTCTCACCCATCACCGGGTTGTTCCACAGCCAGAAGGCGGCGGCTATGCCGCCCACGGCCGCGAAGGCGCGCATGGTCGTGAAGGACTGGGCGTTGAGCCCCATGGGATTGCCGGCCTTCTCCAGCTCGTGGCGCGCGTTCTCCAGCGCCTCGGCCGGGGCCATGGCGCCGATGGCGTTGACGAAGCGTCCGAGCACCGGCTTGAGCACGCGCTCGTGGAAGGGCAACGCAAGCTCCTCCGCCAGCGGCGAGCGCGGGACCTGGTGCAGACGCTCGACGCGGTCCATCACCCGCATCCGGCGCTCGTCCGCCAGCAGGGCCATGCCGACAACCAGCACCATGGCGAACACGAGTCCGACGATGATAACGACCAGCACGAACATGGTGGTCTCCTCGCCACTGCCTACCGGCCGATCTCACCGCAAGCCGCGATGGCCGGCCTCTGGACTGAGCGATGTGGCTCAGATATCAATGTCGAGCAACTTCTTGATGATCACCATCCCGGTGACCATGAGCAGGCCCGCGCCGATGAGCATCATGATGCCGAGCTTTTCCTCGAACAGCGGGTCCAGGTAGCCGGGGTTGACGACCGAGATGATCACCGCCATGATGATGGGCATGGCGACCAGGATGCCGGCCGACATGCGGCCCTCGCTGGTCGCGGCGTTGATCTCGCCCTGCAGTCGCACGCGCTCGCGGATCATCCCCGCGATCTTGTCCAGGACCTCCGACAAGTTGCCGCCCATGGTGAGCTGGGTCTGCATGGCGGCGACCATGAGTTCGAGGTCGTAGGAGTCGGTGCGCGCCAACAGCCCATCGAGCGCGTCGGACACCGAGATCCCAACCTGGACCTCCTGCAGCACGCGCTCGAACTCCTCCGAGATCGGCGGGTGCATCTGGGCGGCCACGACCTGGAAGCCCCGCGTCAGGGCGTACCCCGAGCGCAGGGCCCCGCTGAGCATGTCCAGTGCGTCGGGGAGTTGGCTGGTGAGCGTCGCCTGGCGCTTGGCGGCCCGCTGCACCATGTACATGTAGGGCGCGGCGACCCCGAGCCCGCCGGTCAGGATGCCCATGATCGGCTGACCGGTCACCACCCAGCCCAGGCCGAGGCCGGCGACCATCGTGATGCCGCAGATGATCAGCGCCTCCGAGGGGCGCAGCAGCAGCCCGGCGCGCAGGAGCTGCATCTGCACGCCGTCCCAGACCGGCGTCCCCTGCAGCGCGTCGGTCAACCCCGGTATCGGGTCGGAGCGTCCGGCTCCCGGCACGTCCACCGCGACTGCTTCGTGAGCGCTCCCCGCCGCCGAGGTCTCCGCCAGGCGCTTGCTGGCCGACGGCCCGCCGGCGAACACCAGCAGCAAGGCCACGATCAGCGTGAAGACCAGCACGCCTCCGATCAGCGCCAGCATCAGCGGGTCCATGTCTGTCGTCTCCCATTCGGCTATAGCGCTCCGCCCGGCTGTCCGCGGCCGCTACCCGAAGAAGCTTCTGCGCTGCACCGGCTCCTCCAGGGGCAGGAACATGTCGGGCGGAAGCTGTACGCCCTCGGCGGCCAGCTTGTCCACGAACAGCGGCTGCACGCCGGTCGGCCGGTGCTCGACGATCAGCCGACCGTCATCATCCACGCCGTGGTGGCGGAGGGTGAACAGATCCTGGGTGATGACCTCCTCACCCTCCATGCGCTGCACTTCGGTGATGTAGGTGATCTTGCGCGAGCCGTCCCGCATCCGGTCCTGGTGCACGATCAAGTCAATGGCGCTGGAGATCTGCTGGCGGATGGCGTGCGAGGGCAGCTCGGTGCCCGCCATGAGCACCATGGTCTCGAGACGCGACAGGCAGTCGCGCGGACCGTTGGTGTGGGCGGTGGACAGCGATCCCTCGTGACCGGTGTTCATCGCCTGGAGCATGTCCAGCGCCTCGCCCCCGCGCACCTCACCGATGATGATGCGGTCGGGGCGCATGCGCAGCGCGTTGCGCACCAGGTCGCGGATGTTGATCGCGCCCGTGCCCTCGAGGTTGGGCGGGCGGCTCTCCAGCGTCAGCACGTGGTTCTGCTGGAGTTGCAGCTCCGCCGCGTCCTCGATGGTGATGATGCGCTCGTCCGACGGGATGAAGCTCGACAGCACGTTGAGCGTGGTCGTCTTCCCCGAGCCGGTGCCACCCGACACCATGACGTTGAGCTTGCCGCGCACGCACATCTGCAGGAAGTCATTCATCTGCGCGCTTACGGTGCCGAAGCGTACCAGATTGTCGGCGGTGAGCGGGTCGGCCGCGAACTTACGGATGGTCACGTATGGCCCGCCTACGGCGAGGGGCGGGATGATGGCGTTCAGACGCGAGCCGTCGGGGAGTCGGGCGTCCACCATGGGCACCGCCTCGTCCAGGCGGCGGCCGAGGGGCGCGATGATCTTCTCGACGATGCGCATGATGTGCTCGCCGTCGGCGAACCGGATAGGCGCCGCCATCAGCTTGCCGCTGCGCTCCACCATGACCTGGTCAGGGCCGTTGACCATGATCTCGCTGATCGACTCATCGGCCAGCAGCACCTCGAGCGGCCCGAACCCGCGCACCTCGTTGATGACGGCCTCGATGAGCTGGTCGAGGATGCGCACCGGCAGGGTCATCTCGTGGTCGGCCAGCACCGCGTCGGCAAAGCGCCGGATGTGATTGCTGAGCTCTTCGCGCGTCATCTGCTCCAGCGTCGCGAAGTCGGTCTCGCGCAGCAATCGGTGGTGGATCTCGCCCTGGGTATCCAGCATCTTGGGCGAGTACAGCGTCGCGATCGTCTGGTCGCTCTGGTCAACTGCCTGTGCCATCGATCAGACTCCCCTCGTGTCGGCACCTCGGTCACCCCCGGCCGGCGGAGGGCCGAGGCGATGCCGTCTGACAACCGGTCTAGTCCGCCGCTCCGCGGCGCTTGCGCTCCTCGGCCATCGACTGCTCGAGCAGGTCCGCGAGGCCGCGCACGCCACGCGCCAGCGTCGAGCCCGAGCGGGACAGCACGGCCGGGGCGCCCTCGTTGATGGAGAGGATCGCCGCGGCCGCGTCCTCCGCGATCTGATGCACGACCGGCGCGCCCGTGGCCTGCTCGAGGTCGTCGTTGGTGAGGTCGCTCGACCTGGAATGGCGATTGACGATGAGCTTGATGCGCTCGGGCGCGATGCGCTCATCGACGAGCTGCTTGTACAGCCTCGCCGTATCGCGCACCGTGGTGAGGTCGATGAGCGCGCTGACCAGGACGATGTACTGGGAGCGGGAGAACACGTATTGGCTCGCCCTGCCGATCAGCGGCGGGATATCGAAGAACGCAAAGCGGAACTGCCGCCGCAACAGGCCAATGAGGTCGGCGAGGAAGCCGATCTCCTGCTCGTGGGTCAACTGACCGTCCACCCCCGCGCTGCCCGCGTGCCCGGCCAGGATCTTCAGCCCCGAGTCCGCGTGGGTGGTCAGGTGCGTCTCGACGATGGTGCTGTCCAGTTCGCTGGCGAAGGACGCCAGCTCGGCGATATCGTAGGTGGGGGTCAGGTCCAGCATCAGCGGGATGTTGCCGAACTGGCCGTAGAAGTCCACGAGCACCGTCTGCCCGGGGTACTTGCGCGCGAAGGTCACCGCCAGGTTGGTCGCGATGAGGGACTTGCCGATGCCGCCCTTGGCTCCCGTTATCGCGATGGTGACCGGCATCTTGGCCGGGTCGGTGATGAGCTCGTACTCCGTGCGCTCCCGCCCCGAGGGCAGCTCGGACAGGCTCTCGAGCACCTCGATGAGCTGCTCGACGCTCATCACCGAATCGATGACCGCCCTGGCACCGGCGCGGAGCGCGCGGTTGATGACCGTGCGCTCCTCGGCTCGCGGCCCCGGCACCATGAGCACGGCGGCCACGTCGGGCGCGGCCAGGGAGATCAATTCCGCGGCCTCGTAGCCGCTCATGCCCGGCATCTCTTCGTCCAGCAGAATCACGTCGGGCTTGAGCTGGGCGGCCATCTGTGCGGCCTCCAGCCCGTCGTGCGCAACGGCGACGACGTCCACCCCGGCGGCGTCGGCCGTCTCGAAGTACTCCGAGAACTGCGTCTGCAGGTCCGCGGACGCGCCGGGCTGTGGCTCGGTGATGATGATCCGGATGCTGCGTCTGTGGTCCGTGGCCATTACTGCCCATCTCCAACCGGCACGCCACCGGCTACTCCGTCAGTTCCAGTTCACCCACGGAGCGAGAGCCGAAGTTGAGGATGTCCTCGCCCTCGAACTCCTCGGGCACCGTGATCGGATGGACCGGCACACCGTCTTCGTCCAGGATCTGCGGGAACACCAGGATGATCAGCTCGCTCATGTTGTTGATGAAGGTGTCGTGGCGGAAGAGCGGGCCGATGATGGGCAGGTCGCCCAGCACCGGGATCTTGCTCACCGCCCTCGACTGGTCCGACGCGATCAGCCCGGCGATGGCGAGCACCGCGCCGTCCGGGATCGTGACGATCGACCGCACGCGCCGGGTCCGCATGCCCGGGATGAACAGCCCGCCGACGGTCACACCGTTGCCGTAGTCCAGCGAGCTGACCTCGGGCTCGACCTCGAGCTGCACCCTCTCCTGATCCGGGCTGATCGTTGGGCTGATCTTCAGGTTGACGCCATAAGGCTTCCACTCGACCGTGACCGACGCGAAGCCGCCGGCGCCCGACTGCGTGATCGGGATCGGCAGCTCGCCGCCAATGAGGATCTCCGCTTCCTCGCCCTCGTTGACCAGCAGGTTGGGCTCGGCCAGCACGTGCGCCTTCTGGGCGCCGATGAGCGCGTGGATCTGGGTCGCGAACTTGTAGAGCTCGCGCCAACCGTCGAGCCCCGGCACCTGGCCCATCAGGAAGGGCTGTGGCTGGAAGGCAACACCACCGCTCGTCACGGCGTACTGGCCCCAGTCGATGCCGAGTGCCTCATCGCCGCCCTTCGTGACCTCGAGCACCCTCACGGCCACCAGCACGCGGCGGCGGTTGGGCTCGACCACGGTGGTAAGGTTGACGACGGGCACGCGGTCCTCGAAAAGGGCCAGCACCTGCGCGACCTGGTCCAGGCCCTCCTCGCTGGGCACCGAGCCCTCGATCATCAACGCCTCCTGGCCGACCAGGCTCACGCGAAGCTGGTCGCCGAGCGCGCCCTGCAGGGCGTGCTGGGCCGCGGGCAGGTCGGCCTTGGGCGTGACAACCTGAACCATGTTGATGGTCTGGACCTGCTCCGAGTAGGCCTCGAGCAGGCGCGTGACGCGCTCCAGCTCGCCCTCGCTGCCGACGACGCCATCGACGGCCACCAGGTTGCCGCGCAGTTGCGTGACCACGAACTCCTCGCCGAGCAGCCGCTGGATCTGGGCCATCGGCGCCTGGGCGGCCAGGTCAACGCCGGTCACGCCGATCATGTCCACGACGCGCAGGCCCTCACTGAGGGCCGTGACGGCCTGTCGGGCGCGCAGCACCTCGGCGTCGCTGCCGAGCTCGCCCTCGACGACGATCACGTCCTCGCCCCAGGCGGTCACCTGCAACCGCGGGTCGAGGATCTCGGACAGCGCCGTGCCGGTGCGCGCCGCCGGCGACTGCTCGCCCTCGGCGGTGCTCACCATGCCCACCACCTGCACGTCCTCGGTGGAGGCGGCCTGGAGGAGCGTCTTCAGGTTGTCAAGCGCGTCCTCGTCGGCCACCTGGCCCTCGACCACGACGAGCGTGTCCGAGACGACCTCGATGTTCAGGTTCGGGCTCAGCGACCGCCGCAGGTCGAAGGCGATGCGCTCGGCCATCTTCATGCCGACCACGGTGACCGCGAACTTGTGCAGGCCGCGGGCGTCCCACACGTAGAGCATGGTGTGGACCTGGTCGCGGATCGGCTTGGCCGTAGCCACCACCAGCAGCTCGGCGGCCGACACCACCGACACGTCGGCGACCTCCGGGTGCACGATGGCCACGCGCGTCATGCCGTCGAACCGCAGCATGATGCTGCGGCCCACCTCGAGCACCAGCGCCTGCGAGCTGCCCGGGCTGGTGTCCTGGAAGTCGCCCAGGCCGGCGGCCAGAGCGGCCACCGGGGCCAGGGCCCAGATGAGTCCGAACGCCACGAGCGTCCGGGCGAGTCTATTGCGCCGAGAGTTCAGCATCGCTGCTGCACCTCCTGACCCCCCGCCGGGCGGGGCGTCAGATTGCTGCGTTGATGTCTGCGAATGTGCCTGATCGTGACTGCGTCGGGCCGATTGGTTATCAAGACAACATGGACCGGGATGGCGACCTGAGACGCCGCTTGCGGCGTCTCACGGCCCGCTGCGCGGGCCGCGGCCCTGCATGTACGACAACGACGGCGGGACGGACAGGCGTCCGGCCCCCTCCTACTGCGGTGTGACGACCTCGCGCTCTGTCCCGCGAATGACCTCCACGGTCGGCTCGGGCTCCGGCGCGGGCGCGGGAGCGGGTGCGGGAGCGGGTGCCGCGGGCGGCGCCGCCCAGCCGCCCGGCCAGCCCATCGCAGCGATCTGCTGCTCGGTCATGTCCGCCTGGCCCTCTTCGGGAGCCTTCTCGCCGGGCACCTCAAGTCCCATCAGAGCCCAGTCGCTCTGTCCGGCGAGGGCGACGATGCTCTCGTCCTCAAGCGGACGCAGCACGAGGTGCACGGCGCCCTTGAAGGCGCAGAGGATCAGCGCCTGGGCCTGGTCGGGCGCTACGGCCAGCGTCGCGCTCTTGACCTGCTCGGCGGCCGGCGCCTCCTCCTCGTCGCTCGCCTGCTGCCCCTGATCGGTGGTCTCAGACCGCCCCGTGGTCGGGCGAGTCGTCAGCTCGTTCATCGCCAGGACCTCGACGTTCTGCAGAATCGTCTTGGTCAGGGTGATCTCGCCCTGCTGGAAGGTGCTCAGGACGTCCACGCGGTCACCCGGATAGACGAAGCCGCCGACGCCGCTGATGGCGTCGAGGGCGACGGTCACCGCTCGCAGCCCCTGCGGGATGACGAAGGTCAGCCCCTGGGCGGCGGTGCGCCCGCCCACGTCCGCCTGGGTGAGCGGCTGGCCCTCGGCGATCTGGCTCTGGGAGAGCTTGCCGATCGCCTGTTCGAGCGTGGTCAGCACGCCCGTCGGCGCCGCACTGGAGTCTATCTCCTTGGTGGTCAGCATCTCGGCCTTGATGGTCTTGAAGGCCGGGATGTCCCGGGCCGCCACGACCACGGTAGTACGCAGCGGCTCGGTCGGCCCGATCGGCTTCGCCTGTTGGCTCAGCACCAGGTAGACCAGACCCGCCACCACCAGCGCGATTACTGCCGCGACGCCGAACGCCTGCCTTCTGGTAAGCAGCCTCACTGTGAGCACCCCTTGCTACATCGTCTGCTGCGATCAGTAGTTCGTATGAGTTCGATGCGTGCGTTGGGACCGGCAGCCCCGCGCACGAGTAAGGTTCGCCGCCGAGACGGGCCGCCTAGCGGATCAGGCGCACGCTCCTCTCGCCACCCTCGCCACCGTCGCCGATGCCCTGGAAGGTCGAGCCTGAGCCGTTGATGTCGATGGTCAGCGCCACGAGCGCGCCGTGATGTATCTCCTGGTTGGAGCCGTTGTACTCCATGTCGCCATTGGGCGCGAACAGGATGCCCCACGTATCCGAGTTGCTGCCGTTCACCTTCAGGGCGCGGTTGCCCGACGCCAGTGAGAACGCGAACAGGTCATCCTGGAAGTGGACGAAGCGCTCCGTCGAGCCGTTGAACCGGATTGAGCCCTGGGCGACGAGTGTGACTCCGTTGAGGTCCACACCCGAGCCGTTGAAGTCGATGTCTCCCGTGACGACGACGAGGGCGTCCTCCAGGTAGAAGTCGGAGCCGTTGACTCTGAAGTCGCCATCGATCCGCCAGCGGCCCGATGCCATTGAGGCACCGGAGGCGTTGATGCGCAGGTTGCCGCTGTGGACGTGGTCCCAGGGGCCGACGTCGAACTGCCCCCAGGTGTAGTCCACAGGGTACGGCTTGACCGTTGACTCGACGATGTCGCCGTAATCGTTATTCGAGCCGTTGGAGCGGAAGTCGTGCAGGTACTCGATCGCTCCCGTAACGGTCTGGTTCGACCCGTTGAGTCTGACCTTGGTGTTCGAGTGCATTGTGCCCTTGACTGTGAGGTTGGACCCATTGGCTCCGATGCCATCTGCACCAGGGTTAGTCTCGCCGGCGAAGAGGATGCCATCGCCGTCGCTGCCGCTGCCGGTGCACAGGGCCGTTGCCTGTCGGGTGACGTGCGCCTCGTTGATGCCGAACAGCCTGGCGAAGGTGTACTGCACCTCGCTATGTCCGACCACGGTGACGGCGTACTCGTCGTCCTCCAGCGGGCCGTAGCCCGGCACCGTCTGGCCCGGGGCATAGTAGGTCAGGTCCTGGGCGATGTCTACGGACACGGGCCAGGCCGGCGTCCCCGTGTTGCTGGTGCTGACGATCGACTGCAGGCGCGCCTCGCAGACGTCCATGTCGGGCAGCTCGTAGGCGCCGGCCAAGGCGCTTGCGTCCACCACGTTCTGGATGTGCTGGGCGGCCAGGATCAGCCGGCCCACGTCTATGACCAGCGCCGCCATGCCCATCAGGGCAAGCAGGGCGACGACCATCCAGACTCCGACCACGCCCTCCCGATCCGCTTCCCGCCACAGACCTGTCACCGGACTCCTCTCCTCTCCGCCGGCGGTGCGCTCGCCATCACTCGATCAGCTTGGTGGC
>JALGUI010000651.1 GCA_029820915.1 Candidatus Zipacnadia bacterium
GGCACCAGCGAGCTGAACCCCCACGAGTGCAGGTAGGCGCGCTCGTCGAAGCGCTTCTCGCGGCGATCTCCTTCGGGATCGCTCACCCACGCGTGCAGCCACATGACCATGGTCCCGCCGCGCATGCGCACCCACGCGCCCGCGCGGTAGAGCGTGTCCGGCCGGACCTGCGCGACCTGCGACAGGTAGGCGTTCGTGGTCGAGGTGAAGGACTCCACCTCAACGAAGGCGCCGTCGCGGCCGCCCTCGGCCAGGCGCGCGAAGCTGCCGGCGTCGGGGACGCTGGTGCTCGCGCCCCAGCCCTCGGGCTTCGTCTCGTCGCCCGCCTCGAACTCCGCGTTCTGCATCAGGTTCGGGACCGGCAGCGGCGGGTCGGCGGTGATGGCGATCTGAAGCTCCGCCCGCACTGGAGCAACGAGCAGCAGCGCGAGCCCCGCCAGCGTGAGCGCCGCTGCGAGGAACGGCGTGCGGACGGGGGCGTCCGCACCACGGAGGGAGGTCATCAGCTCTCGATCCCCTTTCGTGCTTTGACGCCGTGCTGGTAGTAGTGCCGGACCTCGCGCATCTCGGTCACCAGGTCGGCCGCCGCGATGACGCGTGGGTCGGCCCGGCGGCCGGTGATGACGAGCTCGACGCGCTCGGGCCTCTCGGCGATGACCGCCAGCAGGTCCTCGACCGGGAACAGCTCGAAGTGCGTGGCGATGTTGGCCTCGTCGAGGACCACGACGTCCCACTCGCCCGACAGCATCTCTCCGCGCACCTCCGCCAGCCCGGCGCGCGCAGCCTCGATGTCCTCGGGCTCGGCCTCGCGCTCGATGAAGCACGAACGGCCGTACTGCCGGACCTCGATCAGGTCGCTGAAGCGCTCGAGTGCGTGCAGCTCCGAGTACTCCATGCCCTTGACGAACTGGGCGATGAAGACACGCAGGCCCGCGCCCGCCGCCCGCAGGGCCAGCCCGAGCGCGGCGGTGGTCTTGCCCTTGCCGTCGCCGGTGTAGACCTGCACGTAGCCGCGATTCAGCCGTGCGCGCTCGCTCATGCCCTGTCCTCTCGTCGCGCCGACCGCGTCGCGGTCACGCGTACTCGTCGGTGATGTCGCGCACGATCCGCACCCACTCCCGCAGGCGCCAGGGCTCGTGCTCGATGGTCTGCACGTCCTTCAGCGTGATGTCCACGTGGCAGCCCCGCGACGCCTCCATCCCCTCGCTGATGATGCGGCGTATCAGCTTCGGATCGAAGCCACAGCACATCACGTCCGCCGGGTTGGGCCGCCACGAAAACACGTAATCGGTCCCGATCTGCTCCGCCGACCTCGCGACATCGGCGACGGGCACGACCGCGATGCGCCGCAGGTTCGGGAGCCGGCGGAGCATGTCCATCTTCTCCGTCAGGTCCTCGCAGCAGCCGTAGGCCACCAGGCCGAAGTGCTCGAGGATCGGCATCTGATACTGGAACATGAACTCATCGTGCATGGCCGGCGAGATCTGCGCGAACTCCTGCGCGGCGCAGAACACCCACAGGTCATTGCGCTTGACCGGCCCGGAGTTGGGCGCGGGGTCGGCCAGCTCGCGCGCGTAGGGCTCCGCCTGGTTCTGGTGGCTGCTCAGCGACCAGTCGCCCGCCTCCTCGGCCTCGTCCTGCACGGTAAGCACACCGTCCCGCATGTGCGCGAGCAGGCGGTGGAGCCACTCGGGGTTGTCGGACATGTCCCACATGATCTGCTCGAGGCCGCGGATGTAGGCCAGGTCGGTGGACAGGTCCGCGTGCCAGACTGTGTGGGCGGGCGAGCGATCGAGGTCCACGGTCAGGATGTCGCCAACTGCGTCCTGCAGGCGCTCGACGTTGATGCGCGTCTGCTCCTCCTCGATGACGTGGTGTGGCGAGGCGAGCATCTCGATATCCTCGAAACGCTTGACCGGCGGATCGTAGAGCCAGGCGCCGCCCGGCTCCGCGGGACGAATGCGGTTGTATGGGACGCCCCACGGGCCGTGCGGCGGCATCCTGACCGCGGCGCGCTGCGTGATCCACGGCTCGATGATGAAGTCGTCCTCAATCCAGTCCTGCACGATATGCATGCGCAGGAAACGCTCGTGGCCCTGCCAGAACGGGTCCTCGCACTGCAGGTTCGACTCCGGGTGCTCGTTCCAGGCGGCGAACCAGCGCATGTAGACGAGCGGGCGGGTGCGCTCGAGCGAGTTGTGCCGTCGCCACAGGTCACGGCGCTCGTCCTGGACGGGC
>JALGUI010000652.1 GCA_029820915.1 Candidatus Zipacnadia bacterium
AGGCTGCGGAAGTACTGTCGGCGGCTGTCGATCACCGTGTCGCCGTCCAGCAGTTCCACCAGCGCGCGGTGGCTACCCGCCTCGACGCCCTCGAGGTCCATCGTGAACTGCTGGTTCTTCCCCTCGAGCCGCCAGTGGAAGCTCGCCTCTTCGGCGCCGTCCATGTCGGTCACGGTGCAGCGCACGCTGTGCCGGTCCGGGTCGGGTGTGCCCTCAACGCCCACGTCGATGGCGAGCGTGCTTCGGCTGACCGTGCGCGAGGCCACCGACGCCGACCCCAGCACCGGACTTGCGCGCCGCGCCAGGCGCATGTCATCGACATAGAAGTTGACGCGGTCGCCGTCGCGGTACCAGCCCTCGGCGACGTAGAAGCTTACGCGGTTGACCTGCGTCCAGTCCTTGTGTGCGGTCAGGGGAACCGATACCTCCTGCCACTGACCGGGCACGATGTCCGGGATGGTGTACCAGTCGCCGCCCCTGGCCTCCTCGCCCTGCGTGAAGAATCCCACGCGCAGCACGCGATCGACGGGCAGGGGGTCCTCGGTCTCCGTGTAGAGCCAGAAGAACACGCGGTCGTATCCACTCCAGTCCTGTGGCGGGTCCACATCGCGTGACATCATCGGCCAGCCCTTCGGGTACTGTTCGCCCTCGCGCGGCGTCCAATTCACCCGGATCATGAAGGCCAGCGACTGGTCGCCCTCCTTCACGATCTCAGTGCTGGACGCGACCGCCGAGTCGCGCTGTGTCATGTCGGTGTTCGGATCGCCCTTGACCCAGGGCGAGGCGTCCTCGAAGTCATCGAATGGGGTGTACTCGAAGTCGTCGGCGCCGGCGAGGGTGGTCAGCGCTACGGCGAGAGCGAGACAGATCGGGCGCATCGTGCAGCCTCCTGGGCGCGGGATGACCGCGTGCGGGGTAGGTTGGCCGCGGAGAGCGGCGAATCCTCGCGCGTGAGCGTCACCGCCCAGGCACGGCCGGCCAGGCCCGAGGCCAGATCGAACTCCAGGTAGCGATCCGCCTGCACGCCTGCCAGGCGGGTGCCGCGGCCGTCCGGCAGCGTCACCTACAGGTCCACGGCCGACGGCTGGTGCGCCTGGCACGGGCCGAGGGCGAGATGGCGGCCATTGAGCGGCGGTAGCCCGGCTAGGTCCGCGCGGCGACGCCGATTGAGCGCAGGCGGTCGAGGAACGCGTTGTCGATGAGGCCGTCGGGACACGGCGGCACGTCCCAGCTCACCGCGCCGCCCTTCTCGACGGCCTGGCGCGTGTACCGCTCCGGGAAGTCATCGGCGAAGCGCGGCGCTTCGCCATGCCCCCAGGTGTCGCCGAGGTAGCTCAGCACGTGCCACTGCACGCCGTGGATCCAGCGCCGCGTGCACGGTGGAAACTGGTCGCTGATCTCGCCGGCGGCGTAGTCCTGCTGCTCGGTGAGCACCATCAGGTCCACCATCACGCCCGGGTTGAAGGCGACGATGGCGTCCGGATTGCCGGCGCGGGCGGCGGCGCAGAAGCTCGACCAGTTCGGTGCGAGGGGGTGCTCGTACATCTCCGGGAAGTAGCAGCCGTCGAACCACCACCCGCGCACGCCCTCGCCCCACCGCTGTGACCACTCGGCGATGACCGCCTCCCACTTGCGCTGGAAGCCCTCGAGCCGCGGGTTGTCGATGCCCCACGGGCGGCCGTCCTCGCCGGCGCCGCGCGGCGGGCGCTGGTGGATGGCCTGCGTGCCATTGCGCCAGCCCAGGGCCTGCATCGCCCGCTCATCGCGGTCGGGCGCGCCGGAGGGCAGGTAGACCAGCAGGTGGGTGCCCCGCGGCGCCAGCGCCGCACGCAGGTCCGCCACCAGGTCACGCTCGGCGCAGCGGCTCGGACGGTGGCCGACGACGGCGTCGTAGGTCTCATTGGGGCTGAGGTAATACCCGGAGTTCTGGCCCAGCGTGATGCACAGGTAGCCGGCCCCACACTCGACGAGCTGGTCGGCCAGGCCATCGACATCCACGCCGGCGACCAGGCGCTGCCACTGCGCGGGGGTCATCTCATCGCCCCCGACGACAGGCGCGAGGTAGTGCAGGAACACGCCCCAGCCGGCCTCGCTCAGGAAGTCCGTCACGGACGGATCGCGCATGGCTGTCCCTCCGCGGCCCAGGTTCGCTCCCACAGGAATGCTCTCTTCCCCCGAGGAACCTACCTTCGGTCAACCGTCGCCGATACCTTCGAGGGTCAGCCGCCATGCAGCGA
>JALGUI010000653.1 GCA_029820915.1 Candidatus Zipacnadia bacterium
GTAGCGGAAGCCGACGCTGTACGTGCCGGGCGCGTCGATCAGCTCGGTCACCTCGAACTGCTTCTCGACGCGGCGGCCGTCCTCGAAGTCGTCGGCGGTCCAAGTGCCGATGGTCGTCTGCCGGTAGGGCTTGCCGGGGTCGGCGATCCCGTACTTCGCGAGATGCTCACCGATCTGCGAGGCCGTGCCGTCGATGGCCTCGATGGTGTCATCGAGCCGCGCGGCCCCGCTCCAGCCCTCCAGCGAGTCGCGCCAGTCGAGCATCGCGAGCCGCGCCTGCTGCGAGGCCAGCGCCATCCCGTGCATCTCAGCATTGAGCGCCGCGCGCATGTCTTCCGGCGCACCCTCGGCCGCGGCGATGAGCGCCGCCATGTCGTGGATGCCGCGCATCATGCGCAGCACGCCCTGGACCACCTCGGCCTCGGCGGACCAGGGTCGGCGCCTCCAGCCGCCGCGCCTCGCCGATGGCCCACGTGGCGGTCGCGATGTCCTCGTCGAGCGCCGCCGGCGACGCGTAGTAGCGGTACATGTCCTTGCCGAAGGCCGGCGCCGAGCCGCTCTTGACGTAGCCCGCGGCGCGGCCGAAGAACGCCGGCCAGAGCACGCGCGCCCCGTGGATGTTCCAGCCCACATCGCCCATGCGCAGCGCCCACTCGGCCACGGCGTCGGGCTCGGCCAAGCCCGTGCGCGTCGCCCAGGCGGCGGCGAACTCGCGCGGCGAGCGGCCCTTGGCGTTCCACGACCACTCCGCCGCTCCACGACCACTCCGCCGCCGCCAGCACGTTGAACTCGTAGCAGCGGTTGTCGGGCGTGGCGTAGCCGCACAGGCACTGCAGGCCGTCATCCACGAACTCGTTCACCCGGTAGTGAATGAACTGCGGGCCGGTCCACGGGCACACGATCCGCCACGCCGCGGTGAGCTGCGGGTAGCAGCCCAGCCAGCCGCCGCCGGCCGCGAACTCCTCGAGCAGCGGGTAGATCATCTCCTCGCGCGAGCTGTCGTAGGCGGTGAGCTGCGGGTAGCAGCCCAGCCAGCCGCCGCCGGCCGCGAACTCCTCGAGCAGCGGGTAGATCATCTCCTCGCGCGAGCTGTCGTAGGTGCGCCCGCCGTCGTAGTAGGTGACCCCCACCTCCGGCGGAATCTCCGCCAGCACCTCGGCGTTCGTGTCGTAGCTGCCCTGCGTGAGCAGGATGCGCATGTCGATCTCCGGATGCTTCGGCTGGTTGCGGCGGAAGGCCTCAACGATCGACTTCGCCTCCAGCGCGTACTGCCCGTACTCCTGGCAGTCGGCGCACTCGCACTGCACGCGGCACTCGCTCAGCCACACGGAGATGTCGGTCACGCCCTCAATTGAGCTGAGCGTGTCCATCCACTCGGCGAGCAGGTCGATGAACTCAGGCTGCGACGCGCACGGGGCGATCAGGCTGCCACTGACCGGGTTGTTGAGGTCGTAGCCCTGGCCGATGAGTTGCGGGTAGACCGCATAGGCCCCGACGCCCAGCAGGTGGTCGAGGTGCGTGATAATCGGCGCCGCGTTCAGCGCGTTGTCGCGCCCGCGCCGAAACATCTCGGCGTTGGCCATGCTGACCTCGACGCTGCCGTCCTCGAGAACCTTCGCCTGCATGTGCGACTCGATCAGGTTCATCTTGTGCGCGGCCATCCACTCGATGTCGCGCACCACGCTGCCCCCCCACTCGCCACGCTCCTCGAGGTCCGGCCAGTCCAGCACCTCCACGATCGGGATCTCGACCGACTCCTCGCTCAGTGTCGCCTCCAGGAGCTGCCGCAACGTCTGCACGGCGTAGTACACGCCCGCCTCGCCCAGCGCGGTCAGCACCAGCTCATCCTCGCGCCAGGGCACGATGGCGTACGCCTGCTCGGCGTTGGGCAGGCGCCGCAGGCGCGCGGGGTCGATGACGCCCTCACGGCCGCGCACCGAGCCGGCCTCATCGCACACGCCGATCACGATGCGGAAGCCGTTGCCGCGCGGCTCGACGCCCGCCCGCTCGACGAACAGCGCCTCAAGCTGCGCCGCGGCGGTCTCCTCCGCGGGGCCCGCCTCACGGCGCAGGCGCACGCCCACCTCGCTCGGGTGTAGCGTGACCTTCTCGGCGATCGCGATCTGCTTGGGCAGCGGCAGCGTCCAGCGCAGCCAGGCGTCGGCCTCGGCGCGCGAGACGGCGCTGCGCGCGCCGTCCGCGGTTCCGGCGCATGCGGTCGCCACCACCAGGAGCAGTAGCATCAGTGCGCGAGACATGCCTCCACCTCCGGGCACGGCCATCGATCGGCCCCTACCGGTGCTTCTTGGCCGCGCGACGCACGCTTCCCTCCCGCCGGCAGGAACCGTTCCGGGCGCGAGGAAGTGGGCTGACGAGGAGCGCACTCGTGACTACCATGAGAGCCCGAAGAACCCGCACCGTCATCATCGTCGCCGTGGTGGCGTTCGCAGCCGGGTGGCTGCTGCACTCGGCGCTGGGTCCGCGGCCCACGCGCACGGATACGCTCGACCCGGCCAACGGCGCCTTCGAGGCGCTGTGCGTGCGGGTCATCGACGGCGATACCATCGAGCTGCTCTCCGGGGAGCGCGTGCGCTACATCGGCATCGACACCCCGGAGATGCGGCCGGTCGAGGCGTGGGCCGAGGCCGCCACGGCGGCCAACCGCGAGCTCGTGGAGCAAGAGATGGTGCGCCTGGAGCCGGACGTGCAGGAGCGGGACCGCTACGGGCGACTGCTCGCGTACGTCTACGTGGATGGCCTGTTCATCAACGAGGAGCTCGTGCGCCGCGGCTACGCCCGCGTCTCCACCTACCCGCCGAATGTGCGGCACGAAGCGACCTTCCTCGCCGCCGAGCGCGAGGCGCGCGAGTCCGGGCGCGGGCTGTGGGCGACCGAGAGCGACGAGGGCGCCTGAGCGGGCGCCGTCGCCTCGGGCGCAGGTCTCATCACGCGGCCAGAGAAGCCTTCACCGCGTGGACATCGGCTCCCCCGAAGGTGACATCATGCTCCGATCACGCCAAGCTCGGTTCCTGTGTCTCGCGCTCATCACGCCCATCGCCCTTGCCCTGTGCGCTCTCGTCTGCTCGGGCCGCGCCGACGCGGTCGAGTTGCTCAGCAACGGGGGCTTCGAGCACGGTGACTGGGAGTGGCGCAGCCTCTGGGGCCATCAGGGCCACTACGTCGTTGAGGGCACCGCGCACTCGGGCTCTCGCTCGATGCACTTCGCGAGCACCGGCGCCATCACGGTCAGCGGCTGGTACCGCATCGAGGACGTCGTCCACGGCGACCGCGACTACTGGGACTGGTGGCTGTCGGTGAACTTCTACGACGCGGCCGGCGAGGTCATCCGCCACCTCGACGTGCTCCACGCCGAGGGCACGCGGGACTGGAGCCCTTTCCGCTGGTCTATCGATGCCGCCCCCGAGGGCACCCGCGAGATCGCGCTGGTTCGATGATCTGCAGATAGTCGCCGACGCCGCCCTCGACCGCACGGCGGACTCCCTGACTGAGCCGCCGCACTACATCGGCGAGGTACTCCCCCGCCCGCGCCAGGCCGGCTATGGCGACCCGATCCCTCTGTGGGATGCCGAGCGCTCCGAGCCGCGCGTGCGCGTTCGCCTCGGCGATGAGCCCGCCGCAGGCGCGGTGCTGGGCGCTGAGCTGATCGACTTCCGTCTGACCGCCTGCGGCCGCTACCCGCGCTTCCACGCGCCCGAGCCTGCCGACGGACCCTCGGTCGTGATCGATCTCGGACGCGTCGATGATCCGCACATCCTCGCAACTGCCCGACGAATGGCGGTCGAGCTGCCTGACCTGCCGCCGCAGGGGCATATCGTGCGCATGCGGCGGTCCGGCGACAGCCTGCGCGTGCTGGCCGCCGGCGCCGACGACTACGGCTGTGCCTACGCCGCCGCGTCCATCGTGCAGATGATCGGCTTCGAGGGCGACCGTCTCGTCCTGCGCAGCTTCGATCTGCTGGACTGGCCGAACATGCTCTGGCGCGCCAACTCCGACTACGGGCCGGTGAACGAGCGCTTTCTGCGGCGCATGGTGGCGCACAAGATGTCCATGTACGCCATCCAGCACCGCGCCTGGTGGCGACTGGTCGGCCCCGACGGCGGCCCGAAGTACGCGCCCCAGCGCGGCTGGGAGAGCCCGCTCGCGATCATGAGCGACTTCGCGAAGCGCACCGGAGCGATCGACTTCATGATGCTCGTGCACATCTACGTCCCCGGCGGCCGCCCAGTCGAGCAGACCGGCGCCGTCTTCAGCATCGCCAGCGAGGAAGACGTGACCGACCTGACCGAGCGCCTGCGCTGGGTCTACGACCAGGGCGTGCACACGCTCATGGTGTGCGTGGACGACTACACTCCGGCGGCGAATGGCGAGTACCAGTTCCTGGCCCCCGAGGAGGCCGAGCGGTTCCGCTCCATCGGCCAGGCGCATGGGCACCTGATGCGTCGGCTGTGGGAGGCGCTCTCGCCCGACTGCCCCGAGCTGCGCCTGTCCATCGTGGCTGCGCCCTACTCCCTGTCGCACCTGGGCCGGGGGATCACCGAGGAGGCAGGCCGGGGGTACCTCGCGGACATGGCCGCCGAGATGCCCGACGAGGTCGCGGTGGTGTGGACGGGGCCGCGCATCACCAGTCCGACTATCAGCCGCGAGGACTGGCGCGCGTACGAGGCGCTGGTGCCGGGCCGGCCGCTGTACCTGTGGGACAACATGCAGAGCGGCGCGCCGATCCCGCTCTTCGATGCACACTACTACCCGCGGATCCACGAGGACAGCGCGTGGAGTCTGATGTACCAGAACGCGCACTTCGTCGGCTGGCCGCACACCTGGGCGTCGGCGATCTGCGCCAATG
>JALGUI010000654.1 GCA_029820915.1 Candidatus Zipacnadia bacterium
CGCGCAGCAGCCCACACTCCCCCGGCCCGTTCAGTGACACGCTCAGTGGCCCGGCCTCCATGCGCGCTGCCCCCTCGTCCAGTTTCGCGCGCGCCGGCGACAGGGGAGTGGGGGGAGGCTCCCCTGCCCGCAGTACCAGGTCGGTCGGGGCGTTCGCGGGCAGGTTCGCGAGGAAGTCCGCCAGCAGCCACTTCACGGATCCGTCGGGCCAGTTCGCGGTGGGCCGAGACTGGGTCGGCAGGGCGATGTCTCCGTCAACGACCGCCACTGCCGTGTCGGCGGGGAGCGCGCCCTCGGCGAACGGCACGGCTACCGTCGCGGGTTCCGCATCACGGCTGAAGCGAGATAGCTTGGGGAAGTGCAGCGAGACTCGCATTTGGGGCCCCTGACAGTGCGGGCTGGGTGACTGCCCCCTATTCGCCCATGCCGCCAGGGGACCTTCAGTGCCTGCAACTACCGACTCGACGACGGCCGGTCAAGCCGGGCGTCAGTCCTGTAATAGGCCCTCGGCCGCCTGCCTGGCCGTGGCCACCTCGTCGTCATCCAGCGCCAGGTCCGGGCACTTCTCGATGCCCAGGCCCGTCAGCTCCAGCCACTCGTGTTCGATGCCGTGGCGCTCGAGGGTCTTCCTCGCGCACGCCACCGGGCAGCCGTCGATAACCAGGACCCTCTCCGCCGCCTGCGTGCGCTCGACCAGCGGCTCCACGTCTCCGCCCAGGCCCGCCAGGCAGAACATCAGCCCCTTACCCTCGACGGTGAGCTGTCGGGCGACCTCGTTGGCGCGTCACCGGCCTGCCACCGCAGCAACTGCTGTCCATGGTCTACTCTCCCTCCAGGATACCGCGGATCTCCGCCGCCGACAGCACCTTCCCGGCGGCCTTCACCTCGCCGTCGATGGCGAGCGCCGGCGTCACCATCACGCCGAACTGCATGATCTCAGGCAGCTTGTCGATCTTCTCGATCTCGGCATCAACGCCGCCGCCCTCGATGGCCGCCTCGGCGTTGGCCGCAAGCTGCTTGCACTTCGGGCATCCCATGCCCAGGATCTGAACCTTCATCCGTGTTACCCTCCAGGCGCGCAGCCTCACGACATGATGGCGTTGAACAAGAAGCCAACGGCCACGATGCCCGCGGCGACAATCCCCAGGAAGAGCGCGATCAGGCGGGGCTTGAGCACCTTGCGCAGGATGATCGCCTCAGGCAGCGACAGGGCGATCACGGACATCATGAAGGCGAGCACCGTGCCCAGCGCCGCGCCCTTGCCCAGCAGCGCCTCGACTACCGGCACGATGCCCGCGGCGTTGGAGTACATCGGCACGCCCACGATCACCGCGGCCGGAACCGTCCACCACGCGTCGGCGCCCATGATCCGAGTCATCGCGTCCTCCGGCACGTAGCCGTGGATGCCCGCTCCGACCGCGATGCCGATGACCACGTAGAGCCAGACGCGGCCGACGATCTCTCGCAGCGCCACCACGCCCTCATCGATGCGTCGCGACCAGGTCATCGAGTGGGAGTCGGTCTCCTGCTCGCCCATCTGGATCTCGTACACCCACTCCTCCACGTAGCGCTCCATGCGCAGGCGTCCGATGATCCAGCCCGCGATGATCGCCAGGGCCAGGCCCGCGCCGAGGTAGATCGCCGCCACCTCCCACCCTACCAGCCCCAGCAGCAACACGAGGGCGACCTCGTTCACCATCGGCGCGGCGATCAGGAACGACAGCGTCACGCCGAGCGGGACACCGGCCTCGACGAAGCCAATGAACAGCGGCACCGCCGAGCAGCTACAGAACGGGGTCGCCACCCCGAGCCCGGCCGCGAGAACGTTGCCGACCGCCTGACGCCGGCCCGCCAGCATCGCCCGAGTGCGCTGCGGTGTGAAGAACGTGCGGATCACGCCGACCCCGAAGACCACGAGCGCCAGCAGCATCAGGACCTTGGGCACCTCGTACGCGAAGAACCACAGGGCGCTGACGAGGCGGGAGGCCTCCTTGGGCCCGAGGGGCACACAGATCAGCCCACAGGTCAGGGGCGAGAGCCGGCGGTAGAGCAGCACCCACGCGGTCAGCGCGACCGCCAGGATGCCCAGGCGCACCAGCAGCCGGCGCTCTTCCGAGACGTCGCCCGGACCTCCGTACGCGCCATCAGCGCGGATCGCGTCATCAGCCACTCGCGCCGACCTCCGCCGCCTGCGCCAACCTCTCAGCCTCGGTGCGCAACACCTCGTCCGCGCATGTGAACACACGCGTGATACAGGGCACCAGCAGCCGGTAGTAGACCTGGTTGCCGTCGCGGCGGCCATCGATGATGCCCGCACTCTTCATCTGCGACAGGTGTCGCGAGACCGTCGGCATGCTCGACCCGACGATCTCCTGCAGCTCGCACACGCAGCGCTCTCCGTCAGCCAAGGCGTCCGCGATCATCAGGCGCGACGGGTGCGCCAGCGCCTTCATGACCTGCGCCCGCCGTTCGTAAGCCTCTGCCTCCACCATCGTCACCTCCGGCGAGCCCTCGCGTCGGCCCGCCCTGTCTCGATACTTAGCAGTTTAGCTAAATCGCTAACACCTGTCAAGTGCCCCGCGCAGCCTGGGTGCGACCCGATCGAGTGGCTGAGTTAGCGGCGCCCGCTGCATGGAACGGCAACGTCCTCCTCCCCCGTCTCGAGCTGCTCTCGGGCTACCCCCTTGTATGATGGCGGAGAGCTCCCTCAGCGGAGCGCAGCAGTTAAGGGTGTTCCTATGTCACCGCAGGGGAGGCGGCTACCTCGGCCCCGTCAGGTGTCGTTTGCCGTCATTGTAGGACAGGCATCCTGCCTGTCAGAGATGTCGTCATTGTAGGGTCCCGCCCAGGGGCGGGACCTG
>JALGUI010000655.1 GCA_029820915.1 Candidatus Zipacnadia bacterium
CGAGCAGCCCTCCTACGAGGGCGGCACCGCGTTCATGCACGGCATCGTCGGCCGCGGCCTCGGGCGCTTCTACGAGGCCACCGGCGAGAAGCGGGCCATGCACATGTGCCTGGGGATCGGCGAGTGGCTCACCACCGAGCCGATGGGCCCGCCCGCCAAGTTCTGGTACAAGCAGGCTCCTAGCTGCAAGACCGGCTATGGCGCGACCAGCCAGTGCATCACCGCGCTCAGCTACCCGTACCGCTACACGGGCGTCGAGTGGTTCGGCGGGCTCTCCGACGAGCTGCTGGCGATGACCGGCCCCAGCTCCCGCTCCGCCGCGTGGGTCTACACGACGCTCGGGCACCTCGCCCCGCGCCGCACGCCGCTGGCCATCGAGCTTCCCGGCCTCAGGCCGGTCCTCGCGCCCGGCGAGCCCTGGGAGGGCCCGGTGACGCTGCGCAACACCACCGCCGACACAATCACCGCGCGCCTGAGCGCCGCCGCGCCGGACGGCGTGCGGGCCCGCTTCGAGCCCGCGGAGGTCGCCATCGAGCCCGGGGCCGAGGCGCAGGTCATGCTCGAGGTCGCCGCCCAGGAAGGCGTTGCGCTGGGCACGGCCGAGATCACGCTCGAGTTCGCCTCCGTGGACCGCACGCAGCGCCGGCCGCTGACCGCGCACGTGCTGAGCGACCTCGTGGACGTCGAGGCCGACCTGGTGGCCGCCGAGCTGACGGGGCCCTTCGCCATCACGCGCGCGGACGGCGACGCGTGGATCAGCGTGCCGCGCGAGGTGCGCTTCAACCCCGACCCGTGGGAGGCCACCGACGACGCGGGCGCGATTACCTGGACCGTCGAGGTCCCGGAGGCGGACACGTACACGCTGCTGGCCTGGTGCTGGTGGGAGGACGAGAAGGGCAACTCGCTGTGGGTGAGCATCGACGGCTCCGAGCCGGAGGTGTTCGGCAACATCGGCGACCTGCAGCACTGGCAGTGGATCATGGGCCCCACGCGCCGACTGGAGGCGGGCGAGCACACGGTGATCTTCCTGTCGCGCGAGGACGGCGCGCGCATCAGCCGCATCCGCCTGACGAACGCGATCCTCGGCCAGTGAGCGGCGAGCGCTTGATGGCGATGGCGGCGGCGGGCGCAGGATGCCCTGCGCCCGCCCGTTTCAGCACAGCCTCGCCCGTCAAGCCTCTTCTTCGGGGTCTGGCGAGTTGAGATACACGGCATCGTCGGTCTGCGAGTACTCCGCGCTCCAGCCCGTGATCAGTTCCACGGCCTCCAGCGGCAGGTACAGAACCTCCGCCTCAAGAAGTGGCGGAGAGGTCAGAGTCGCCCCTCCGCCGTCCACGAGGTACTGACGTTGGCCCGCAGTGAATTCCCAGGTGGAGCCGTTGTACTCGATCGTCACCTGAGCGGGCGCGGTCCTATGCACACTCGCCCGCCATATCCGGCTGTCCAGGTAGTTCACGGCGAGGTGAGCCACACCGTCCCGCACGCGCGGCGGGAAGATCGGCCCGAGGAACTCCCTGCCGTTCAGATACGTACGCGTGCGCCCGGGATCTTGCTCCATCCCGTCCGCGCGGAAGACCTCACCCGTCCTTGCGTCGATGTGCAGGAGCACCATTCCCCGACGATGCTGGTCCACACCATGCCGGATCTCCATCTCGCCCTCCCTGGATATCCGCATGAAGAACACCCGCTTCAGCCGCTGAACTCCGGCATGATCCTCGCAGAGGAGGTAGTAACGGGTCTGCCACTCGAACCACGGCGCAAGTTCTGGATCTCGATCGACTACCTCAACACCCGGGATGGCATCGACAAATGCCACCGCTCTTTCCATGCATTCCTCCGGAGAGAGCAAGGGCGAGGTATGCACTCGTGGTTCGCTCCGGTGTATGGTGACTTCATGAACCGCACCGGTCTCAAGCGAGGCGTACACTCGGGCGTAGGTGCTCTCGAAGAGCACGTCGCCGTCAACCGCTTGGACCCACAGGCGCGGATTCACATCCACGACCATTACCGCTGGCTCCAGGAACGAGAGGTGCTCGCTGATGAATTCGCGAGCAATGGACGCCAGCAACGCGCGCTCCGTCGGCTCTTCGGGCAGAAGGCCTCTCGCCGGCTCCTGAGTATCCCGCCAGGAGGAGACATGACCTGTGTAGCCGTTCACGCGGAACTCATGGCGCCCGTCGCGGGAGGTTACCACATAGGCGTGTGAGAATGGACCCCACCCCGGGTCGTCAGGGCGCGAATACCAAGCCAGTCCGCCCACTCCACAACCGCAGCCAGCGCCTCCTCCGCAGTCACCGTCGGGCGAATGCCCCCGCAGTCCTCGACCTGTGCTGAATGAGCCCCGTATATCGCCGCTGCGACCGCAAGCACTGCAGCCACCACCCCAGTCAGTCTCATCATCGCGCTTACCTCCTGCGCGCGTTCTCTGTTACTCCGGTGCGGTCCATCATGTCACCGGTATCGGCGCTCGTCAGTTCTCTGTTACTCCGGTGCGGTCCATCATGTCACCGGTATCGGCGCTCGTCACTTCAAAGCTGAGCAGCCAGACCGGACCGTAGTCGGCGGAGGTCACTGAACTGAGGATCGGCTTGGCCTGTCGTGTACCGCCGATGGCCAGGCATCCACCCACAGCCAGTCGCTGCACAGCCGGACGCTGACCTCGTAGCCGACATGCTCAGTGCGCAGCTCCCACCTGCTGTCGCGAGGGCTCCAATGCACCAGACGAAGAGCATCTGCAAGACCGTGCTCGCGCATTAGGCGCCTCGCGTCAGGCAGTGAACTTGCCCCCACTTTCAGCACATGTCTCTGATGCGACTGCAGTCGCAGCACCCGGCACTCGCCGGTACGCAGGTCACAGCGGATCACAACCCGTTGCCGTCCGGCCTTACTGGCGCGCATCAGTCTGAAGTACATCTGGCAGGACGACGGCCCGGGAGCATTGTAGGAGACCGCCCAATCCTGAAGCGGAGGAAGAATCAGAACCGTCCGGGAGAGGTGACCAAGGGTCTCTCGAACACCTCCCGCCATGAGCTGGTTGGCTTGGTAGCTGGCTCGCAGACTGAAGAAGACCACGTATGTCGTATGTGGCGGCGATAAGGCTCAGCACTGACATAACGGCAGTTCGGCGGCGAGACAGCGGCTCGGCCCGCATGCCGGCAGCCCCTGCGGACAGAACGGACAAGATCGGCCAAGCTATCCCCCAAAGCAACCAGGGCGGAGCGACGGTGACTGTGTTCCACAGTGCGAGAACAACGAACACGAGGGCGCCGAGAAACGGCAGCAGCGCATCAAGCCCGAACAGGGCCCCTGCCCATCCTGC
>JALGUI010000656.1 GCA_029820915.1 Candidatus Zipacnadia bacterium
TCCTGGGGCACCTCACGGCAGAGCTGGCGCGGCTGCGCGAATGGGCGCAGGAGCACCTTTCCGTAGCGAGAGTGCGCTCTGGCGGCTGACGACTACACCGTCCCCGCCGGCGAGATCGGTGCCTTCGGCGCGCCCGCCGGATGCAGCCGCCACGTCACAACCGGCACCACGCATGATGCCCGGCCGGTCACCTCGCCGGGGATTGGCGCGCTCACACGTAACCCCTCACCATGCCCTCGGGGAGCAAGGCCCGGATGGTCATCCAGATGACGTCGTAGGCCATCGCGCTGCCCAGGACCATTCCCAGGAATAGGGGCACCAGCCTCCGGTATGAGCCCGCTCCTCCCAGCTTTAGAATCAGCGACTTCGCGATCCAGGCGAGCATGAAGTTGGACCAGTAGTACGGGGTGGGGCCGTAGGCGGTCGCCATCAGGAACCCAAGCGGATGGAACGGGAAGCGCAGGAAGGTCTTCCGTACGAAGGCCAGCAGGGGCACCAGCACAAGGCCGAGGGCGATGTACTTCGTGCGGGTGGCGTCCGCCGGCTGTTCGGAGATGAGCTGGTCGCTCAGGTTCAGGTACTCGCCTCTGGCCACCTGTGTATTCGCGCCCCCGTAGAGGGCGCCGCCCTGAAGCAGCGATGCCCCCCAACCGTAGTACGCCTTCAGGTGTACCGAAAACCCCATGACAATGCCGAGGATCAGCGCCAGCGTCAGGAACCAGAGCACTCGCCGCGAACCGATGGCCCGGTCTTCCCAGAGCGTAATGCTGTCGGTCTCGTACGCTGCGGTATGTCCCAGGTAGTTGTAGCGGGCCAGCCAGGAGTAGAATGACAGCATCACAAGGCCCTTCTCTCCGCCCAGAGCCACGATGCCCTTGGTGCCCAGGACGCGATCGAAGATGGTCTTCTGTGTGCCGAAAGGGTAGTCCCAGGCCACGGGTATGCCGGTCTCAGCCCGGATGCGCGCCTGGACGGTGACGTAGAGGAGGAGTATGACGAAGTATGGCACCGCCAGCTTGAGGGCGAACTCGTTCGCACAGCACCACAGGAGGATAAACAGCATTCCCGCGATGGCGCCGAAGATGGCCAACGGCGGGGTGAGGGGATATGTCTCGGTGCCGTGCCCGGTCTGTCGTGCCATCTTCCAGAGCTTGGCGATATGCCTGCGCGCGCCCCAGATCAGCAGTAGCCCGTACGCGATGTAACCGCCGGTGGCCTGCTCCTGGTAGAACGGGAAGGCGTTCCCCGCCTGCAGCCCAAACATCCCCCCGATCAGAGCCACGATCTTGTACAGCAGGTAGATCGCCCAGACCGAGAACAGCACGTGCTGAGGAACAAGATATGCCGCGCCGATGGTCAGCGGACTGATGTAGAAACGCAACGGCAGCATGTGGCGCAGCGGTCCCTCAGTCAAGAAGGGCGCCAGATCAATCCTTGCCGGTACTGCGGGAATCGACGGGTTGAAGTACTTAAGGATGTCTCCGGCGTGGAACAGAACCGCCGCCGCGAACCCGATCCACATCAGTGGATCGCGCAGGAACCCCCCGCCCCGGTGACCGTAGACGCCAACGCCGAGAAGCTGTCGGGGCAACTCAAGCATGGGGTAGCTCAAGTGCTCGGTGCGGTTCCAGTACCGGCGGAACAGGGAGATCCAGCACAGCGTCGTCAAGCCCAGCACCAGCATGAACGTGCCCCACAGGGCCGCCGGCCCAAGCCACTGCGCCCACATCACCGTCTCGTCCTCGCTGCCCTCGTAGGCCGGTATGATTACGGCCATGTCCTTGGGCATCAGCCGGTCCGGTATGTGATCGGCGATGCGCGCGAACTCGTTCTCCGGGCCTGCGTAGTATGGCAGGAGCGAGAGATGGGGCAGCAGGGAGCGAACGCCCATGAAGCCCGAGATCGGGATCGCCAGCGCCAGGAAGCCGAAGACGAGAAGGACCTGCCTGTGGTCGAGCGCGAGGCGCGGAAGCGTCCTCCTGGCGGCGGTGCTCAGCAGCAGCAGAAGCAGCAGCGTGAACCAGGGCACCGCGGGGGGCACGTCCCGGAGGCCGTACGACCTCCCACCCTCAAGGTCGTAGCGCAGAATGAACAGGTTCACCGCGACCAGCAGGAGCAACGCCACCAGGAAGGCACATGCGGCCTGTCGGGAACTCAGAGGTCCGCGGTCTTCCCCGGTGGCTGTGTCGTGCGACGGGATATCTTGCATAGTGCCCGTGGCCTGCCCCGTACCGGTGTTGCTCCAGCGCAGCGCCGGCCCGAGGCCGCGTCACCTCCGCTCGACAATGATGCCGTTGAGCGCGAAGTAGGGCAGGTCGCTCGGGTTGATGAAATCGCAGTTGAGCACGCCGTCCGTGACCTCGGTCTCGAGGGTGACCCAGAGCGGCTCGTTCTTGGCGATCGACTGGCTCTCGAAGACGCGCTCGCCCTCGAGGTGGATGTCGGGCGCGTACTGGGCGAAGAGCGTATCGACCATGACCACCCGCACCGTGTATGCTCCGTCGGGCAGATTGACCGCCCACTCGCGATCCTCCCCGCCGCTGCAGTAGTCACGGATGAGGTGATCGCCCACGCCCCGGTCGCCCTTCCAGACGTTGCTGTACTTGATCCAGCCGTAGCCACGCGCCTCGGAGTAGCGGGTGTCATTGCGGATGGCGCTGAAGCCCTCCATGATCGGCCCGGCGCCGAAATCGAAGCCGATGGGCTCGTCCATGTCGAAGGTGAAACGCGCCCGCACCTCCTGGGGAGCACCGTTGTTCCCGGCGCGATCGCGCACCACGAAGGCAAGCACGTTGTCACCGAGGTCGAACCCCTCGACTCCAACGCTGAAGGAGCCATCCTCCGCCACGGCCACCGTGCGGTCCGGGACGCCCTCCTGCACCAGGTGCAGGGACTCGCCGCTCACCATCGCGCTCATGCGGCCCGCGAGCACCACGTTGTTGACCGCGACGTCGATCTGGTCACTCTCCAGAATGGGCCGCGTTGTCCGGTGGCGTGGTGTCCAGGCTGACCTGGCGCCGATGCTCGATCGCCGGGAAGGCGGTGGCCGCGAAGCGGATGTCGTACTCGCCGTCGGCGCAGCGTGCTCCCTCGTCGGACATCCCGTCCCAGGCGAACTGCACGTCGGGCGCATCGCCCTCGAAGCGGCGGACGACGCGGTCATCGCCGTCGCGGATCTCGGCCGACCATCGGCCCCCAGTGATCTGCGTGACCGTGCGTCCGGTGACCGTGACGGTCTCCTGCGCGCCGTCGCCGTTCGGCGAGAACACCTCCGGGATGATGCGGATATCGCGCACTACCGCGCGGGGGATGCGGTCGATCACACGGAGGCTCGTCAGGGACATCGGCGGCACGGTCAGGTCCATCTGGATGCGACCGTCCTCCGCCGCCGTGAACGGGACCGCCTCACCCGTACCGAGATTGAGCACGCGATCCACGGCCTGCACGGCCGGCTTCACTGCGAGCCTGAGCTGTCGCTCCTCCAGGTCGAACGCCCGGTTGATGACGGCGAGGTAGTGGCCGTAGTCGGTCTCATAGGAGCGGACGACGATGGCCTCGTCGGCGGGCGAAATGGCGTCGCTCAGCGAAGGCACGCGCGTACCGTGGGAACCCGCGCTTCAGCGGCTCCCACATGCTCCCCATGATGTACATGGGGTCCGCGTGTGCCATCGAGAGCATTTCCTCCATCATGCAGAACGGGCCGCCGTGCTCCACGCCGAGCGCGCCGTGGATCGCGGGCACGTTCAGGTGCGTGGTCTCCTCGTTGTAGGGCATGTGCACGGCGACCGCGGAGCCCTCGCCGGTGCGGAACAGGTCCAGGAACTCCGGGTTGTCGGCCGTGAACCTGTGGCGGACCGGCGCCCAGTACACGAACCCATCGTCCTCGCGGTACAGGCGGGGGTTGTAGCCCACCCGGTTGGCGTAGATGCCGCCCGGCTCGGTGAACATGGCGACCAGGTCCATCTGGTTGGGGTAGAGCAGGTGGGGAAGCTCGCCGCTGCGCGGCGCGCCCCAGAACTCGGGCATGTCCTTGTACCTGCCGTAGAGCACGTCCTCGATGGTCACGCGGCCCTCAAGCTCGGGCGCGATGCGCTCACGGTAGTAGGCGCGCGCGAGGTAGGGGTCGCGCTTCTGCTCCTCGGTCCACTGGTCGGGCGGGACGGTGAAGCTCGGGACGAGCAGGATGTTGGTGCCGGGCACGTAGATCTTGTCCATCAGGGGCCGGCCGGCGTACCGCAGCCGGCCGCAGGCGAAGGGGAAGTCGTCGTCGCTGTGCCACGGGAAGTAGAACAGCTTCAAGTCCGGCCGCAGCACCCGCAGGTGGTCCCGGATGGCCAGGAGGAACTCGCGCTTCTTCGTGTACCACCACTGGTAGTACTCGCCCTTGCGGTTCGCCAGCAGCCAGGTGCGCCGCGCATCGCTGTCGGCGCCCTCGATGCGGGTGCCGGTCTCCTGCTCGAAGCGGCCCAGCGCGTAGTCGCTGAAGCTGACCGGGATGGGGCTGCCGTAGTGCTTGTAGAGCATCATCCCGGCGAGTTCCGGGTAGGCGGCCTGCGCCGACAGCTCCTCGGTGATGAGGCGCAGCACCCCGCGCAGCGTCGCCGGGTGCACGATGTCGGGGAGCTGCGTGAGCTGCTGACCCGCGATGTCCTCACCGCGCGCGTCCTTCGCGATCCCCTCCGGCGGGACCCCGACCTTCCCCAACACCTCGCGCTCGATCATCCAGCGCGGGAAGATGCTCAGCCCCGTGCCCTCCTCGCGATTGCCCTCCAGCAGCGGGTCGAGGTAGGTACTCCTGTTGGGTGAGACGCCGCTCAGGCCCATGAAGCGCGCGTTGTAGAGCCGGGCGCGGGCCCACAGGTCGAGCGCCTGCTCCCCCTCGAGATACTTGGTGACGCCGTCGCTCTCGGCGGTCACGAACATCTCGCGGCGGCCGAGTTCAAGCGGCGGCTCGTCGATGCGTGGGAACAACGCGGGCAGGTCGGTCACCTCGTAGAGCTTGATGGTGCGCACCGCGGCGCCGGCGGCGAGCGCGTCCTGGCTGGGGCCCACTCCGCCCACGATGAACCAGAAGCCGTCCTCGGAGTCGGCGCGCGTGGCCGAGGACCGCCACGGGTCGCCGGGCGCCCAGGTCTTCGCGCCGAGGTGGAACAGGCTGTACCAGCGCCGCACCTCGCCGCTCAGAGGGTAGTCCACGTACTCGGAATTGAGGGTCCGGGTCCAATGGTCGCCGAGCGTCCGGCCGGTGTGGAAGCCGTAGCCACCCACCAGGCTGCACGAGATGCCGGTGTTGAAGATGCTGTACGTCCGGCCCGTGTCCTCGGGGTATTCGAGGACGACCACGTAGGGCGTGTGCGGCTTCAGTCCGGGGCGGTTGAACTTGTAGGCGAACCAGCCCCAGCCATGAGTCACGCGGAAGGGCTCGCCGAG
>JALGUI010000657.1 GCA_029820915.1 Candidatus Zipacnadia bacterium
TCGGCTCATCGGAGCGCGCGTACGGATTCGGCAGCTCCTGCGCCATCGCCACGCTCACCGCCATCAGCGCGCCGGCAAGTGGTAGCACGCGCGACATTGTGGGGTCCTCCCGTCATCGAGTCGCGGCAGTCATCGTCGAAGTCCGTTGCGGGCCGGGGGGCAGACGTTGCGCGTCTGGTCCGCACGGCCGTTGCCACTGCCGGCCTCTCCCCCCGCCCAGGGGCCGGGGGCCACTTCGCTCTGCCGGGGAAGTGCGCACCACCACCCGCCACCACCTCCCCAGACAGCTCCCCGCTATCATACAAGGGGGGAACGGCGGCGTAGCCGTTGTCGTACGGAGGGCGCATGTTCACATGCGCCGCCGTTCGTGCCCAGGCAACAGCGGCGGCTCTAAAGAGCCACCCTCCGAACAGCACAGGCGGTCGGTGCCTTGGCCGTTGCCGTTGGCCGTCGTGTCGGGCGGGCTTCCCTGCCCGCCCGGCCGTTGTCGCACGCCGTACCATGCCGAGCGAACCGACGGCCGCAACGGCAGACAGGCATTCCGGTTGCGTTCAGACAGCCCTGCCCGCGGCGGCGCGGGATGGATGCGAAGGTGCTGGGAGCCCGGTCAGGTGAGTGAGCAGGTGGGCCCGCAGTCGGCCACAGCGGCCCGAAGGGCCGCTCTCGTCGCCCTTCGGGCGACCCGCCAACGAGGGCGTTGGCGGCACACGGCAAGGGCAAACGGCTTGCCCGTGGAGTCCAGGCGCCCTGCGCTCGCTTCGCGAGCGCTCTACAGTTCGCGGAGCGAACTCCCCAGAGGCCGCAAAGCGGCCTCACCTAGACGCGGCCCGAAGGGCCGCTGTCGGGCGGGGCCGGGTTCAGGAAGCTGAACTGAGTTGGCTCGCGCTTGCCGATCATGACCGCTACCTCGATGTGGTCCGCGTTCACTCCCGCCCGAACAGGAGAATCCGCCCGTCCATCGTCAGCGCCAGCAGGTCTTGTCCATCGGCCTCCCGCCGCATGACGCTCGCCCGCACCTGCGTCGGCGGCCGGTCGCCCCACGCAGCGCGCACGGCCGGCAGCTCGTGCACGCACCTGGCGTGCCCGTCGTACAGCCCCAGCACATCGCGCGTCGAGTTCACCCACAGGTGCTGGGGGCCGTCGGGCAGCCACTGCACCGGCGTGGACATCGGGATGAAGCTCGGCTGCATGGTCCACAGCCGGTCCCCGAGGCCGGAGAGGAGTGTCAGGATGCCCATGTTCCCCCACCGCGTGTGCGCCAGCGCCTGCGTGCCGGGCAGGTCGTCGCGCAGCCGACACGGCTGCACGCCCTGCGCGTGGCCGATGCGATGCGCCGCGCGCGTGCGTCCGGTGAGCGGGTCGATGACGTAGACCCCCGCGCTGCCGGCGATGAGAAGGGCTACCGGGTCGCGCTCGGGGTCGTCGGCCATATGCCCGACCGCCACGGCGTCGTAGTGATGCGCGCCGCGGATCTCGTCCATCTCGTGCGCGAGGTCGTGGACCGAGATGACCTCACCATCGGCCGCCAGCACTGTGCCGCCCGCCACCACCTCATCGCGCCCGTCGCCGGTCAGGTCCACCAGGTGCACGGCGTTGCTGTGGCCGTAGGGCGGATCGACCTCCGCGTGCCAGAGCAGGTGCAGCTCCCCGTCGAAGGCCCACAGGTCGCGACCGCCGTGCCCCAGGTCGGTCCGCCAGTTGCGCACGATGATATCCGCCGCCGCGTCGCTCACCAGTCGCCCCGTCTCGAACGAGAAGTCGTACATGCGCAGCTTGTCACGGTGTGGGTCCTCGGGCAGCTCTCGCCTGACCAGCTCCTCGCCGGTCGTCGCGTCGAGCACCGCTACCTGTGACGCCACGACCGACTCCGACGTGTCGCCCCGCACCGAGCTGTCCCGCTTGCTGCTGTGGCAGCCGCACAGCACGTACAGCCGCCACCTGCCCTCGATGGGCTCCGCCGACAGCTTGGTCTGCGCCACCGGCCCCGGATAGCGCCACAGATCGGTCCCGCACCAGTCCGTCGCCACCAGCCCGTCCGGCCCGTGCAGCAGCAGGTCATGTTCGCCGGTCCGGCGCAGGTCCGCCGCCTGAACGAGCCGGTGGCCCTCCGGCAGCGTGATCTCGTCCACCTGCACCGCGCCCGGAACGCTGTGGCCGTGCGCGGCGACGACGCTTCGTCGCTGTGCCGCCGGCCGTTCGTTCGTCTGCTGCTGCGACGCCGACATGCT
>JALGUI010000658.1 GCA_029820915.1 Candidatus Zipacnadia bacterium
CCCGAGCCGCGCCGACGACGACGACGATCAGGAGCTGGTCCCGTGGTGCGGGCCGGACTGGGCGCACTGGATCATGTGGACCGGCCAGAAGCAGGAGATCCGCGAGCGGATGCGCAGCGAGTTCCTGATGTCGGCCTTCGACTGCGGGCCGACGCGGCTCTACGACTACCCGACCGGACGCTACCTGCCGGTAGACACCGACGTGCTCATTGAGATGATGAAGTTCGCCGAGGCCACGCCCGAGATCGGCTACATCAGCACCTGGTATCGCCAGGACGTGCCCCAGCCCACCGAGCGCATCGCGTCGCTGGTGCTCGCGCTGCAGCACACCTCGAAGGTCGATGGCATCGAGGCCATGGACGCCGGGGCGATCAAGTACCTACTTGACATCGGCGAGATCATGGGCTACCCGCGCCGTATCTCGCCGGGTCGCAGTGCCTCATCTCGCCGCTCACCATCGACGAGTGGGTCGGCCTGGATATGCTGGAGCGCGCCCGGCTGGGCACTCGCAAGTACCATGCTGTCTCCATGCCCACCATCGGCGTCTCCAGCCCGGTGACGGTGGCGGGCTCCATCGTGGTCGGCGCGGCGGAGATCCTGGGCGGCATGGCGGCGGCCTACCTGCCTCGCCCCCGAGGGCGACATCACCGGGCGCATGATCTCGACCGTCGCCGACATGCGCACCGCGGACGCCTCCTCGGCCGGGCCCGAGAACGTCATGGTGACCATGGGCGTGAAGCGGCTCGTCGATGACCACTTCGGCGGCCACCTGTGGGCGGAGGTCTTCTTCAGCCCCTCCACCAACCGCCCGGGCCTGCACGCGGTCTACCAGAACTGGTTCGCCGCCGCCGCGCGTGGCCGTCTGGCCGACCGCCCCGATCTCCCCTACGCCGGCATGGGCACCCTCGCCAACGGCGCCGTGGGCTCGCCCACACAGTTCATGCTCGACCTGGAGATCCGCAGGAGCCAGTGGCTGATCCGCGACGAGATCGACGTCACCGACGAGCTGATCGCCCTGGAAGACATCGGCGAGGTAGCCCAGGCAGGTGGCACCTTCCTCATCACCGAGCACACCTTGGCACACTTCCGCGAGCTGTGGAACTCAGCACTGTTCCCGCTCTCGATGCCCGAGGCGGCGGGCGGCCCCCCCGACGAGCGCCAAATCCTCGACGCGTGCGAGGAGCGCTGGCGCGCGAACGTCGAGCGCTGGGAGCCGCCCGACCTGCCCGACGACACGCTGCGCGAGCTCGAGGGCGTCGTCGCCCGCGCGAACGCGGAGTTGCTGTAGCCGCCCGGCCAGGCGCACGACGCCCGTCCGATGGCCAAGGCGCGCAGGCGCCACCGCGTAGGTCGGGCTTCCAGCCCGACTCGGTCAACGCGACGGCAACGGCGTCGGCCTGGAAGGCCGACCTACGCGGGTGACGCGGCGTCTTCGCGAAGGAGGCCCTTGCCCACCATGACCATCCCCGACGGCCACGGTCGCGAGATCGAGTACTCCGACCGCACGCGCGCCATGCAGGAGGACGCCGCCCGCCACGTGCTCATCAGCCTCAGCCACTACGAGGACGTCGAGCGCAGCGGCGCCAAGATCATCGAGCGCGGCGAGGGCTGCTACATCTTCGACGCCGACGGGCGCAGGTACCTGGACACCTTCGCCTCGCTGCTGACCGCGGTGTGCGGCCACCATCGCCCCGAGGTCCACGAGGCCATGCTGGCGCAGATGCGCAAGATCGAGTTCTACCCGCTCTACCACGACTGCATGACGCCCGTGGTCATCGAGCTGGCAAAGCGCCTGGCGGCGATCGCGCCCGGCGACCTCGAGGTCAGCTACTTCGTCAGCGACGGCTCGGACGCCACCGAGTCGGCGATCAAGATGGCGCGCCAGTACTTCTGGGAGACCGGCCAGCGCGACCGCACCAAGATCCTCTACCGCCGCAACAGCTACCACGGGTGCTCGATGGGCGCGATGGCCGCCACCGGCCTGCAGTGGTTCCGCGAGCCCTATCCGCCCGGACCGTCCGGCTTCGTGCAGGTAATGGCGCCCAACCCCTACCGCTGCGAGCTCGGCCTCGACCCGGAGGGGTCGGCGCGCATGGCGCTGCGAAACACCGAGGCGATCATCGAGTGGGAGGGCCCGCACACCATCGCGGCGATGATCCTCGATCCGGTGCCCGGCTCGAACGTGGGCTACCCCGTGCCCCCCGACTTCTACCTGCCCGAACTCAAGGCGCTGTGCGACCGGCACGGGATCCTGACCATCTACGACGAGATCCAGGTGGGCATGGGCAAGACCGGCCGGATGTTCTGCTGCGAGCACTGGGACGTCGTCCCGCACTTCCTGTGCGTGGGCAAGGGCTTCTCGGCCGGCTTCGCGGCCTTGAGCGCGGTGATGACGACCAACGAGATCGCCGACGTCTTCCGCCAACCCGGCCACGACTTCCGCCACGGCCACACTTACGCCGGGCATCCCGTCAGCGCGTCGGGCGTGCTGGCGGTGCTCGACATCTTCGACAAGGAGCGGCTGGTCGAGCGCGCGGCGGAGATGGGCGCGTACCTAGGCGACAGGCTTGAGGCGCTCCGCCGCCACCCGATCGTGGGCGACATCCGAGGCATGGGCCTGCTGCGGGCGGTCGAGCTGGTGGCGGACCAGGAGAGCCGTGAGCCGCTGGGCGACAAGCTCAAGGTCGGCAACTTCATCCGCGACTACTGCTACCGCAACGGAATGATCCTGCGCAA
>JALGUI010000659.1 GCA_029820915.1 Candidatus Zipacnadia bacterium
GCGGTCGAGATGGCGTTGCACGTGGAGGCCCGTGGTCTGCACGATGTGGCCGAGATCTGCGGGCAGTTCCCGGTGGCCTGGTGCTGTCACCAGGCGCAGCAGTCGCTGCCCATGCAGTACGCCATGAAGCTGGCCGGCGTGCGCTGCTGGGCGGGCGGGCCGCGCGGGTGGATCATGAACTGGCTGAGCTGGCCGCGCTCGAACTGCACGGTCTCCAGCCAGGGCGACTGGAACCTGGAGCACGACCCGCTGCACCCCGACGCCGTCAAGCCTCCGGCCGACCCCGAGGCCGACCTGCGCACCACGCAGGAGAGCTTCGAGCAGCGCGCCCAGAGCCAGCGCGCGTGCGAGCACGCGCCGTTCATCAGCTTCGCCGGCCACCCGGTCTGCTGGGTCACGCGCGAGTGGGGCGGGCTGTGGAGCTACGCGACGCTCTTCCGCTACGGGACGGCGGGCCGCTATCCGCGGCCACGCATCCACACGCCCGCGAAGCCGCGCACACCCGAGGACTCCGAGGCGGCCTACCAGCACCTGCGCATGCTCCTGCGCTGGATCAAGACGCGCGATGACGTGAACCTGACGAACTACGCCGCGCTGTGCGAGCGCGACGAGGAGCCGGGCCAGCGCTGGGTGAGCTGGGAGCAGCTTGTCTCGCTGGCGCGGCGCATGACGCAGCAGCTCGATGCTATCGTGGACTACGGCACGAGCTTCTCGCCCGCGGACGTGTGCGGGATGCTGATCTTCGCGGTGCAGTACTGCCATCATCACAACCGCTGGCCGGAGCAGGTCCCGGTGCAGCGCGTGCTCGGGCCGACCGAGGAGCCGATGCGGTGCCCCGACGGCGTAACCGCCGACCGGCGCAGCATCTTCGCCGGCTGCCTGGCGGCCTACGCGATCATGATGGACGACCGGCGCCTGCCCGGCAAGCTGCGCGCCAGCCGGGTGGACGTGGGCCCCGCGCAGCTTCTGCACCTGGCGGCGGGCCTGGTGCTCGGCTACGAGGACACTGGCGCGCTGCCCGAGCAGGTCAGCATCGGGGCGGTACCCGAGCTGCCGGGCGTGGTGGACACGCCGGTCATCACCGACCGGCGTTTCGGCTCGTCGAACATGCCCGCCGACTGGGACCACGAGCCGCTGTGGGACCTGCTGCGCCGGCAGGCGTGGAGCTACCGCCCGGCGGTGCCGGGGAACTCGCTCTGATCGTGCGGGGGGCGGCATGTGGCGGCGGATATCGGGGGCTGGGAGCTTGCCCGCTAACCGCTGCCGTCCGCGTAGGTCGGGCTTCCAGCCCGACGCCGTCGCCATTCCGGACCACGAGTCGGGCTGGAAGCCCGACCTACGCGGAGGGTCTGGGCGCAACACCTGCCACCGTGGGCCGGGCACGGTGACCGCCATCGCCGCAGAGTGGAAGCCTGCGCCACGGGTAGTGGGGGACGGCGCTGGGTCACCGACGTGGGGAGGGAGAGTGAGGCGCATGGCATCGCGCATGACGGTCGTCCTCGGCGTGGTCGTCACACTGACCTGCGGCTTGGCACACGCCGAGGTCATCTTCCACGAGGACTTCGAGGACGCGCCCGCCGAAGAGCTGTTGACCAACATCTGGGGCGACCGGCCGACCGAGGTGATCGCCAACGGCGCCGAGGCGGGCACGGGCGTGGACGGCGGCGCCGGCGCGCACTTCCAGGCTGTGTTCGGGCCGACCGAGCACCGGCAGTCGTACTGGTCCTACGTCCTCCCGGAGCCGATGCCGCTGGTCGAGGGCCTGCAGGCCATCTCGTTCCGAGTGAAGAGCGCGTCGGTGGTGCGCCTGAAGGTCGGCATCAGTCCCTTCGGCTTCATCTACCACGGTCCGGGGAGCACGGGCGGCGGCGAGTGGGAGACGGTCACCCTCGAGAACGCGTGGGACGAGCTGGCCGCCTGGTGCGGGCGCGGTGAGCGGGACCCCGCGGAGGGGTTCGTGTCCAGTGTGATCTTCTCCGTCGCGGGCACCGACAACGTCACCGCAGACGTGGTCATCGACGATCTGACCTTCACGGCCGCGGAGGGAACCGGTGACATGATTGACGAGGAGCGCTTTCTGCGCCAGGTGGCACGCACGCGTGTGAGCGTCATCACGCAGCTCTGGAGCGATGAGGGTCGGACGCTGGAAGCCGTCGAGCGGCTCATCGACGAGGCCGCCGCCGACGGCGCCGACATCGTGCTGCTGCCCCAGGAGTGCGTGCGGA
>JALGUI010000660.1 GCA_029820915.1 Candidatus Zipacnadia bacterium
GGTGTAGCTCGCGGTGCCCTTGTCGGCGGTGTGCGAGATCAGCTTGAAGAAGTTCGGCGACAGCGGCCAGCGCATGTCCTCGTGCGCCGAGAGCATGAACTGGTAGTCGGCGATGTCGTCGCCATCTGGGTCCGTCACCGGCCGCCACTTGAAGACGAACTGCGTGCGGTCGAGCCGCGCGCCGTCGGCGGGGAAGACCGGCGCGGGCGGCGCGGCGGGGGGGCGGTTCTCGCTCGTCTCGACCCACTCGTGCGTGACCTCGACCTGACGCTCGCCCTCGGTCTCATCGACGTAGCGGATGGCGTTGTCGCCCAGCTCGAGGTACGGCATGCACAGCGGCGCCATCTGCAGGTCATTGCGCACGCTCATCACGCGCAGCACCGTGCCCGGCTGCAGGCGCAGCCGCACCAGGTACTCGAAGCGCAGCGCGCCGTCGAACGGGAAGTGCTCGTCGAGGTCCGCCACCAGGCCGTGATCCCCGGCCGCCAGCTCCAGCGGCAGCCACTCCTGGCCATCCCACGACAGCTCCGCCTCGACCTCGCCCTGCGCGCCCACGGCGAGGTCGCCACCGACGATCGCGTATGGCGCCGCGATGCGGTAGACCAGCTCGCCGCCATCCGGGCCCGCCCGCAGCGCGCCGTCGCCATCGGCCAGCCCCTCGGCGCTCTCGGCATCTGCGGCGGCCGCGTCCACGGTCAGCCGCGGCGTGAACTCCCACCAACCGTTGCACACCATGGGCGTGACGCGCTCGACGGTCTTCTCGTAGTCCCACGGGCAGTAGAGCTTGCCGCGATGCTCCCACGCCCACGCCAGCGCCTCGCCGGGCCGCAGCGAGAACGTCATCTCATGGCCGATGTGCGAGCCCAGCTCGCGGACGGGCGAGGGCTGAGCGTCGTGGGCGTACAGCGAGGCCGAGAACTCGTCGATCTGGCGCGAGTCGGCGCGCAGGATGCCGTAGCAGTGGGTGCGCTTGAGCAGGTCGTGGTCGCGGCGCACGTCGGCCTCGGCGGCCGGGGTCACATTGTCGCGCAGCAGGCAGTTGATGTTCTCGTCGCCATCCAGCAGCCGCCAGTCGCCGTCGGCGAAGGCCTCGCTGATTGAGTGCCCCTGGATGCGCGGGTGGCGGGTGCGCAGGCCCAGCGTGCGCCAGCAGTCGGCCAGCACGTGGGCGTCATTGCCGCACAGGGTGTGGCCGAAGATGTTCCAGACCTTGATCGGGTCGTTGTTGTTTCCATCGCCCGTGGTGAAGTGCCAGCGGTGGCGCGTCTCCCACCACCACAGCGCCAGCGCCTGGTCCACCTCGGTCTCGTACGGACCCGTCACGCGCTCGACGACCTCCTGCACCGTGCGCCAGTGGCCGCGGTCGCCGGTGAGAATCCACGGGTTGACGACGACCGTATCGCCGACGTTGGCGATGCGCACCATGCGCATCGGCTCGAAGGCCTGGCTCCACGGCTGGTAGCCGATGGGGTCGCGCGTGGCGGGGCCGTCGAGCGTCCCGCCCATGGTGACGACGTAGTCGTGCTCGGCCTCGGTGATGATCTCGGTGTGGGTCCGCGGCGTGACCTGCATCTCGGCGTCGGCCCACGACACGGCGGCCACCCCCAGCAGCACCGGCAGCAGTGCGATGCGCACTCCTTCCGCCTCCCAGCCCCGTTCACACGGTCAGCGTCATGCCGTCTTCAGGCACGAACTGGTGCAGGTACTCCGACGACTCCTTGAGCTCATCGAGGAGCTGCGCCTCGGTCGTCGTGGAGCCCGGAATGATCTCGGCGATCAGGTAGCAATGGTCCGCCGGCTCCATGACCTCGGACAGTGGCGACTGATCGAACTCGCGGTGCGCCTGTGCGAGTGCCTCGAGGATGGGCGGGATCTCGACGTGCCCGCGCTCGTTGTACTCGGACGTGAAGGGCCAGTGATGGCTGGCGTCGGGCGTCGTCTGCTGCAGGTGCACGATCTCGGCGACCGCCCCGAGGCGCCGGCACCACTCGACGTAGTCGAGGTCCCCGCCCTCCAGTCCGTAGTGCATCCCCGCCTGGTGCCCGACGTCCACGGTCAGGTAGACCGGGCAGCCCTCGCTGTCGCGGTTGACCGCCAGCAGGAACTCCTCGGACTGCTGCAGCGTCCAGGGGATCTCGCTGGGGATGTACATCTGCTCGTTGTAGATCGCCCCGATCCCCTTGCTCGCCGCGGCGCGCGCCAGCTCCCGGAATATGCTCTGCACG
>JALGUI010000661.1 GCA_029820915.1 Candidatus Zipacnadia bacterium
CCAATCGACATTCTGGTAGGAGAAGTGGTGGCGCAGCACCCCGGCGATGGCCCCGGGGATCATGACCGCGAGCGACGTCCCGACCGCCACCTTGGGCTCGCGCGCCCAGATGAAGATGAGCGCGGGCACCATGAGGATGCCGCCGCCGATGCCGAACAGGCCGGAGATCACACCGACCGCCGTGCCAATGCCGAGATATGCGCCGAGGCTTGCCAGCAGTTTCACGCCGCCATCGTCCTCTCTGAGCGATCGCTCCGGCGCTATCCGGAGCCGTGGGTCTCGATGAACTGTAGAGCTTCCTCCCAGGTCAGCACGCCGCGGTTGGCGCCCGTCCGGGACACCACAGACGCAGCGTTCGCCGCGCCGAGGCGCAGGCTGTCCGGGACGCTCCTGCCGTGGATCAGCCCGGAGATGCAGCCGGCCCCGAAGGCGTCGCCGGCGCCGACCGTCGAGGTGACGTCCGCCTCGTACGCCGGGATGGTGTAGTAGGCCCTGCCGTCCGAGGCCATGGCGCCGCGCTTGCCGTCGGTGATGACCGCGATGTCCACGCCGCACTCGTGCAGGCGCCCGCAGATCTCGCGCTCGTCGCGGTCGCCGCGCGCCTCCTCCACCCCCGTCAGCCGCCGTATCTCCTCGTCGTTCTGGAAGATAATGTACGTGCACTCGAGCAGCCTGCCGTACTCCTCCAGGCCCTGGTCGATCTGCGATGTCCCCAGGTTGAGGCCAAGCTTGATGCCGTGGGCATCGGCGAAGTTCGCCAGCTCCGGGTAGAGTCGCCAGCTCTGGCCCGCCAGCGCGCCGACGTACAGCCAGTCGCTGCGGGCGATCTCGTCCCACGGGATGTCGCTCGCCTCCAGCTCGCGGCTGGCGCCGCGATGCACCAGCACGGTGCGCTCGCCCGTGAAGGTGGTGATGATGGTCGAGTAGCCCGTGCCGGAGGTGTCCGAGCAGGCCAGCAGGTGCGTCATGGCGCCGACCTCCTGGAGGCGGCGCGTGACCCGCTCGCCCGGCTCGTCGCGACCGATCTTGCTCACCACGGCGACCTCCAGGCCCTGCCTGGCGAACGTGACCGCCGTGTTGACCGAGCCGCCGCCGACGGTGATGAGCATGTCGTCCACGTGGATCTTGCCGCCGTACTCGAAGGCCATGAAGGCCTGCTCGCCGTGGGCATCCCGGAGTGTGATGACCTGCCCGGCGCTGGTGTGGACCATCACATCCTCGGTGGCGCTGCCCACGGTGATGATGTCGTAGCGATCCGGGGAGCTGTCGATGGCCGCCATGCTGGTATCAGCTCCTGCAGACCGATGAGAGGTGCACCCGCGTTGTCCCATGAAGGGACGGCCGCCGGACCTCCGGGGAATCTCATGCGACGGGCGCCCGACTATTCGCGACTTGGCCCGCCGCCTCCTCCAACAAGGCCATGGCGCCGGCAATGTCGAAGGAAGCGCCCGACACGCTGAGTCTGGAGGGAGGACAGCCATGCATCGCTTCCTATCGGCCGCCGACCAACGCCGCGACACGCTTGTCAGCCGTCTCCAGGAGCTTGTACGCATCGACACCCGCAACCTGTACTGCGGCGACAGCGACGCGCCCGGCGAGGCCGCCGGCCAGGACTACCTCGAGCCGGTGCTCCGCGAGCTGGGCGGTCGGACCCGGCTCTTCGACTGCCCCGACGACATCTACGAGCGCATGGACGTGATCGGCCCGGCCGACCGCGACTTCAGCGGGCGCCCCAACCTCGTCGCCGAGTGGGACTTCGGAGACGGTCCGCGCGTCATCGTCAACGGGCACATGGACACCGTCGGCGTGCAGGGGATGGACATCGACCCCTTTGCCGCCGAGGTGCGCGACGGCGCCATCTGGGGGCGCGGCACCAGCGACTGCAAGGGCGGCCTCACGGTCGGGGTCGAGGCCATCGGCATGCTCCTCGACGCCGGCCTCGACCTGCGCGGCTCGCTCGTCTTCGAGAGCGTCGTCGAGGAGGAGTCGAGCGGCTCAGGCGCGGGCACCCTCGCCTGCCTCGACGCCGGGTACGCCGGTGACGTCGCCATCTTCGTGGACGGTAACGGGCTGGCGATCACCCTCGGCTGCGGCGGCTGTCTGACCGCAGACCTCACCGTTCGCGGCCGGGAGGGGCACGCCGCCCGCGGCACCGGCGTCTCGGCCATCGACAAGGGCGTCCTGGTGAAGCAGGCGATCGATGAGTTCAGGCGCGAGCGCGAG
>JALGUI010000043.1 GCA_029820915.1 Candidatus Zipacnadia bacterium
GATGTTCACGGTGCGCGGGTCGATGTCCGCAAAGACGCACTTGGCCCCGACCAGCGGGGGGTAGATGCCGGTGGAGATGAAGGTGATCCCCGGCAGGATGACCTCATCGCCGGGTCCCAGGTCGGCGAACTGGTGGCCGATCTGGAAGCCCGCGGTAGCGTTGGTGACGAAGCAGGCGTGCTTGCAGCCGAGGAACTGAGCGACCTCTTCCTCGAGCTGTTTAACCGTGTCGCCGAGGCTGAGCTTGGCGGTGGGTTGGCCGTACGCGCACAGCTCCGACAGGGCCTCCTCGACGCCGGACAGCGCGCCGTCGAACGCCTGCTCATCCTCGCCGGGCTTGACCAGCAGCCGGACCAGGCCCATCAGGTCCTCCTGCCACACGTGCTCACCTATGGCGGCCCAGGGGACCTGCGCGTCGCCGGGAAGTCGCTCTTCTTCTCCTGACCGTTGTCAGCCACTTGGATCCCTCCTGCCAATCGGCATGAGACTTGGTCGTTCGTTGGTGCGGCCCCGCGTCATTCCGCCGGCACCAGCAGCCCCTCCGGCGAGGTCGCCAGGTACGGCGGCAGGGAGCTGTCCAGCAGAATCTGGTAGTCCTCCAGAATGCCCTCGGGCGCCTCAGCAATCTCCAGGCACCACGCGGCGCCGCGCTGTCCCTCGCCCGGGAAGAGTTGGGCCGGCACGGCGTCGCGCCCGAGGCTGTCGCCTTCGAAGAGCCTCTCGCCGTCAGGCGCGTAGATGCGCATCAGGGCGCTCTCGCCCTTGCCGGCGAACAGCGTGATGGTGAACTCGCCGGCGTCCTCGGGCACCCAGAAGTACATGCGCCCTGGATGCTCACACAGTTGGAGGCCGGGGCCCACCATCACCGCCGGGCAGTTGTGGACGACGAGTCCGCAGCCGTTGGCACCCGCGTTCATGTCGATCTGGTACAGGCCGGGCTCGGGGACCTCGACGCTGAGTTCGTCGCTGCCGGCAAGCGGCATGTGCCCCGAGGCAATTGGCTCGCCCGCGGCGGAGACGACCTGCCACGAGGGCCGGTGTGCGTACTGGGGGCCCACGCGGACTCCCGTGACCTCGGCCTCGATGCGCCGGTCCTCGCCAACCAGCACCAGCCAGCTTCCGGCGCGGCGCGCAATGAGAGGTCGGGCGTTGGCCTCGTCGAGTGGGGCGTCGGGCAGCGCCCGGACCAGCTCGGGCCCGTCGTAGGCCTCGGGCTCCGGCACCGGCGCCATGAAGGCGCCCCTCCAGCCGGCCACGACAATGGCATCGGTGCCCTCGGCCGCGAGTTCGTCGAGCCTGGCCAGGTAGGCGTCGATCGCCTCGGGGCCGGGCTCGGCGGCGAGCAGTTCGTGGCGCATGCGCCAGACGCCGAAGAAGTCGCGCGCCATGCCGACGCGGGCGGCGCGCAGGTCGTCACCCGCAGCCGCCTGCTCGGCCTCCGCCAGGCGCTCCGCCAAGACGGCGATGTCGTCCCCGGTGATGTCCATCGCCCGATCCTCGGGCAGATAGTGTTTGTAGGCCATCTCCCAAACGCGCGTGAAGTACGCGCGCATCGGCTCGGCGGCCGCCCCATAGTACTTGGCGAAGAAGTCGTCGAGCAGCTCCTCCGGGTCGCGGCTCACGTCCCACATGAGGCGGGTGGCAACGTAGTGGTTAAGGGCAAGGTTGCCCCAGTCAATGTTGGCCTCGGAGCTGCAGGCGATGAAGCCGCGCTGGTGGTAAAACGGGATGTCCTCGAACAGAATCGGCGTAATGCCGGCCTTCAGCAGCGGGTCGGCGCGCGGCGCGGTCCAGTACTCGCGGGCGATGAGCCTGTCGGCCAGTCGGTCCCAGCCGTCGATGGCCCGCCGGTAGAGCACGTTGTTGGGGCTGACCTCGGCCGGTGCGGTGATGGGGTGGAACGGGTCGGCGCCGATGCCCCAGTGGCAGAGCGAGGGGATCACGTTGGGATGGGCAGGCGGCTCGGAGGGAGGCTCGAGGGTGCTCTTGTAGGCGTAGAAAACGAGATAGCGGTCGGGATGCGTCTGTGAGGTCTCCTCCGCGACCTGGTTGGCGAAGACGATCATGCGCCGGGCCTTGCCCCGATCCTGGCTGTCGCGGAACGCCGGTGGGTCCTGGGCCAGGGCCTCGTCGGACTCGCTCCAGCCCGTCGAGTCGTTCATGCTCAGCGAGAACGAGAACATGTCCGGGTTGGCGTCGAAGGCGGCGCGCGCGGCCTCGACGGCGAGTTGCACGACGCCCGGATTGGCCAGCTCGGGCTGCCAGCCGGTGCCGCTGCGCGGATCGATGCGCACGCCGCCGATCAGCGGGAAGTAGTCGGGGTGGTCGTCATACAGCTCGGGAGGCACGATCCGGAAGAGGTTGTGTCCCATCGCGACCGCAGGCCCGCCCTGCCGGCTGCGCCGGTACCAGGTCCGCCACTCGTTGTACATGCGGCGGTCGGGGGTCTGTGAGCTGGGCCACATGCGGCGATAGAGGAAGCTCGGCGCCTGCCGCACCTTGACCTCGTCGAAGGCGAGGTCAGGGCTATCGGGAACGTGCGTTCCGAGCTCGCCGGGGTGGAAGAAGCGAACCCCGCAGACGTCCTCGAGGAAGGCGTAGACGGCGAAGCTGCAGCCCGCTACGCCGCCGCCGGTGATGTAGAGGCTGTCATTGCGCGTCTCGATCTGGACGACCTGGTCGGCGCGCCACCGGTCACGCGCCGCGTGGGCCTCCGTAGGCACGAAGTAGCTGGGGCCCACGTGGATGGCCGGTCCGCCCGCGTGCTCTGCCGTCGCGACCACCGCGAACTCGCCGCCGGTGATGGCCCCGAGGTAGCCCTGCAGGTCCGCCACGGCCGCGTCGATGCCTTCGGTCCCATCGGTGACGATGGGCACCAGCGCCTCGCCGCCGCGCGCCAGCTCGACAGCGTGCGCGGGCCGAAGGGCCATCAGCGCCAGCAATGCCACCTGCCACGGGTGTCGCCCCATCGCTCACCACCACGGGCGCTCCTGCACGCTCGCGATGCCTACGCCTCCTCCGTGCCCCAGTCGTCATCCACCGTCGCGAGGACACGCTCGATGATCATGGCGAGCTCGTCGAGCTCGAATGGCTTCGTCTGATACCAGGTCACGCCCAGCTCCCAGCCGCGCGCCTTGTCGGCGTCCTCGGCGCGGGCCGTAAGCATCAACACCGGGATATCGGCCTTCTCGGGGTCGTCCTGGATCTCCCGGAGCACGTCCCAGCCGGTCATGCGTGGCATGGCGACATCGAGAATCATCAGGTCCGGGCGGTGGTCCTCCAGGACCTCGAGGGCCTGCTTGCCGTCGTAGGCCTCCAGCACCTCGTAGCCCTGCTCCTCGAGGAAGAGCTTGGTGTAGAACACCAGGTCGCGCTCATCATCGACCAGGAGGATCTGTTTTGCCATCGGTTCTCCCCTCGCATCTGCCACGGCAGGTTCGGAAGGCCGGTCACGGCGTCTGCATGGCGATGATGGAAACCTGCTCGCGCTTCTCGCGGGCGTCTTGGACATACCGCTCCAACCGGGCGGCCACGGCATCATCAAGCCATGCCTCGCCGCACTGCTCGCAGACATGGGCGGGCACGCTCCGCACGACAACCACCCCGAAGCCGAGTTCGGCGGTGAATGTGGTGGTTCCTTTGATCCTGCGAGCGCCGCAGATGGGGCAGGGGCCGTCACGCGCAGTGCGCTCCACTAGCCCTCTCTCCTCGTACGATGGTCAGGCTCGAAACGCTCGGGGCCCGGCTCATACGCCGTGACGATGAATACGACCTGCTCCTCAGCGTCGAGAGCCGCCACTACGTGCAGGGGGCGCCCGTCCTCGATTCCCATGAAGAGGCCACTTGGGAACGGTCTGTCATCGGGATAGCCCTCTATCAGAGTGCCGTGAATGAGAACGTTCTTCACCGCGCTTCGAGCGATGCCTCGAGCTGCCATCCGCTCCAGCGCGTGCTGACGCCACAGGATGTCGCCTCGAGAGGCGGCGGCCCTGAATCCGCTGAAGTCAAGTCCCAGCGCCATCGCCCCCGCATTCGTCTCTCCGCACGTAGTTGCTCCCCGGGCGCAGCTTTCCCTGCGTCTCCAGGTGGGCGAGGCGCTCGAAGACCTGCTCGAGCCCACCCGCGTGGGCGGGCGAGACGACCGTGCCGGCGAGCGTGATGGTCAGCTCCCGGTCGGCAAGGGCGCAGGTCTGGATCTCGAAGGTACTCAGGCAGGCCCCGGCGACGTCGTCCAGCACCTCAGGCGTGCAGACGACACAGAAGTCGTCGCCGCCCACGTGCGCCGCGAACGAGCCGTGCAGGGCCGCCGCCTGACTTGCCGCCAGCGCCAAGGCCAGGATCGCCGCGTCGCCGCGCAGGTGCCCGCACCGGTCGTTATACCGCTTGAAGTCGTCTATGTCCAGAAGCAGGACACCGATCTCGCGGTCGTCGCGCAGCATCTCCTCGACGTAGCGGACCAGCCAGCGGTTGCCGGGCAGGCCGGTGAGAGGGCTGCGATCGCGCTCCAGCCGTACTCTGCGCAGCAGCGCCCAGATGCGGGCTTCCAGCTCGAACCAGTCGATCTCGGGCTCGGCCGCCAGATCCACGCTGTCGCCGACCTGAAGCGCAACGCGGGACCCGTAGGGCGCGTCGATGACGACGCGGATCGGGTCGAGCCGCTCACGCCATTGCCGCAGAACGGCACTGCGACGCTCCGCGGAGACCTCCGCCAGGAACTGGTGGCCTACCACGATCAGGTCCGCGTCGGCCGCGAGCAACTCGGCCAGGTCGGCAACGAACCTGATGTCCGCGGCGTGGCGCAGGACTTGGCGGATCAGTTCGTGGCGCTCGGGCGGAACCAGCACGGCCGCCCGCCCGCCCTCGAAATCCCCGGGGCTTGCGCGCCACTCGGGCGGCAGCTCCAGGTCGAGTTCCTCAGCGCCGGTCTCCCGGTCAGATTCGTCGCTCGTTGACATCTGCCCCGCCGTCGGCTACGATTCATGCCATCTTCGGGTGGGAAGGTCGATCACAGCCATGCTCTCATTGACCGCGATCCTCAGCACGCTCGGCGTCGGCGGCCTGCTCGGCTACGGCGCGGGCGTCGCCGTCCGTTCGGTCACCCGCATGGTCGGGTGCCTGATCGGCGTCATCTTCATCCTGATGCAGGTGCTGGCCTACTACGGCCTGGCCGAGTGGCACTGGGACCGGATCGCCGAGATCGTCACCGGCCCGGCCGCCACGGCCGCCCAGGGCGCGAGTTCGACGCTCTGGAAGATCCTGACCTACAACCTGCCCTTCACGGGCGGCTTCGCGGCCGGCTTCTACCTGGCCGTGAAGCGCTGACCACAACGCGCTACCGACGCGCGGGGTGGCCCGGCGAGACAGGGCCGCCCGCGCTTCGCGTCAGGCGTCCCTCACACCTCGACCTCCGCGCCGGCCTCGGCCGATCGGTAGATGCCGTCGAGGATGCGCTGGGTGATCAAGGCCTGCTCCGGCGCAACCGGCGCCGGGCCTCCCGTCGTGATGGCGCGCACGAACTGCGCGATCTCCTCCACGTGGCTGCCCGCCCCTCCACCGCCGATGACCTCCGGGGTGCAGTTGAGGAGCATCCCATACTCCTCGCGCACGAGCGTGAAGGGCCACATCTGGACGCCGCCCTCGGTGCCATACACCGACACGTTGCTCTGGTTCCCCGGCGCGTTGAGCGCCCAGCTCGCGCCAATGGACACGCAGGCGCCGCCCTCGAAGCGCGCGAAGCCGGCGGCGAGCTCCTCGGGCACCGTGTACTTCTTCGGGTCGTGGCCCATGACCGAGGGCTTGTCGGCGATCTCGAGCCAGGTGTTGGCGCTGACCGAGATCGGCTCCGGGAAGCCCATCAGGTGCAAAGCAAGGTCGAGCACGTGCACGCCGATATCATAGCACGGGCCACCGGCCGACAGCTCGGCGGAGATGAAGGCGCCCCAGGCGGGGACGCCGCGCGCGCGCAGGTACTCGGCCTTCGCCCAGTAGGCGTCGCCGATGCCGCCCTGCTCCACGAAGCGCTTGGCGGCGATGGCCTCATTGCTGTAGCGCATGTTCTGGACGACGCACAGCAGCTTCTGCGCCTTGTCGCGAGCGGCGATCATCGAGCGCACCTGATCGGCGGACGTCGCCACCGGCTTCTCGACGATGACGTGGCAGCCGGCCTCGAGGGCTGCGATCGTGGGCGCAGCGTGGTAGCAGTTTGGGGTGCAGACGTCCACGATGTCGAGGTCCTCGGCGTCCAGCATCTCCTCGTAGTCGGCGTGGATGCGGCTCTTGGCGACTCCGGCGACCTTCGCGGAGGCGGCGCTCGCCTGCTCGCTGATGTCACACAGCGCCACGATCTCGCAGTTGTCCAGCGCCAGCCATCCGGGCATGTGCGAACCGCGGGCGATGGCGCCCGAGCCGATGAATCCGACGCGCAGCTTGTCGCGCATTGTGGGCCTCCTCGCGTCTCCCAGCGCCCTGACCGGGCGCGCTCTCGGGTCTTCTCGATCGCGGGGGATGTGCCCCCGACCGCTCGCCCCATTCCCCACAGCTTCGCCGCGCACCTGCACGCCGCGGATTTCGCCGCCCCCGGATGCGGCCGGGGGCTGCAGGTCTCCGCGCGGCGAGCGGGAACCTCGCCGGACACGCCCAGGCCACTGCACCGCAGCGGAGGATCCGATGACCGACCGCGAGCGCGTGATGCGCACCTTCCAGCGCCGGCCCATCGACCGCGTCTGCTGGCAGCCCCGGCTCGAGCACTGGCACAACTACCGCCACAAGTTGGGCACGCTGCCCGACCGCTACCTGGACGCCGACCTGTTCGACGTCTACGATGATCTGGGCTGCTCGGTGCGCTATGCGGGGCGGCCGCTGGTCTTCGAGTACGAGGAGTGCTCACTGCGCACCGAGGGCGACGAATCAGGCCGGGTGACCCACTACGACACCCCCATCGGCACGCTGACGGAGGTCTTGCGCTACGGGGAGCACGGCACCTCGGCCCACCGCAGCAAGTTCCCGGTCGAGACGCTGGACGACATCGAGGTAATGGAGTACTTCCTGGCCGACGAGCGCGTGCGCTTCGACCACGAGCAGTTCCGGGCCATCGAACAGCGCCTTGGCGACCGGGGCGTGTGTCAGTTCTACTTCCCGCGCTCGCCGCTGATGCGACTGATCATCAACCTGGTGGGCTTCGAGCGCACCATCTTCCTGCTGCACGACCATCCGGAGCGCGCCGAGCGCTTCATGCGGCACATAGAGCACTGCGACGACCAGCTTTTCGAGGTGCTGTGCGCGAGCCCGACCCGGATCCTCAACTTCGGCGACAACATCGACGCGTGGCTGACGCCGCCGCCACTGTTCGAGCGCCACCTCATGCCTGTCTACGAGCGGCGGTGCGAGCAGCTTCACGCGGCGGGCAAGTTCACGCACATCCACATGGACGGGGCACTGAGGGACCTGCTGCCCTTCCTGTCGAGGCTCCCCCACCACGGGATCGAGGCGCCAACGCCCCTGCCGCAGGGCGACGTGACGCTCGAGGAGCTTCGCGATGCCTTTGGCGACAAGATCATGCTCGACGGCATCACATGTGTCCACTTCCTGCCCCAGTTCACGGAGACCGAGCTCGTGGAGTTCACGGTGCGCCTCCTCGATCTCTTCGCCCCCAACGTCATCCTCGGCATCTCGGACGAGATCTCGCCCCCCGGCGATATCGAGCGCGTGCGCCTGGTCTCCGAGGTCGTGGCCGACTACCGCCTGTAGTAGATCGCCCGGCGGTGTGACTCGATCGAGTAGGTAGGTTGGCAGCGCCGGCTCCAACGGCTTCCTCCCCCGTCCCGAGCTACGCTCGGTCCACCCCCTCCCTGGCCCCGCCCAAGGGCGGGACAAGCGGGAGGGGGCTTGCGGAAGGGTGCGGCAGCCGGGAATGTGATCGCAAGGCGCTGCGGTAACATCGGCCCCCTCTCCTGCCTGAGACCGCTTGCGGTCTCCAAGGAGAGGGGGAGGAGGCTGCGCAGCAGCCGGAGGGGGTGAGGAGGTCGTTGGCCGTCCCCGACCGTCGGCCTACCTGCTGAGATTGGTCACACCCGTCGCCCGGCCGGAACCTTCCCTCCCGAATGCGCTTTGTGCTATAATCTTGAGCCACAGGGCTTCGGGCACGCTCCACGGCATGGCACACGCCATCCGAAGCATCGTCACAGCAACAGACGCAGAACCAGTGATCGGAGGTAGGCCCTGTGCCCCGACACGCGCGGGACGACACGCAGAAGCTCAGGCGCGAGGTCGCCGCGATCGCCCTGATCACGGCGGCTGCGCTCAGCTTCGCCAGCCTGGTCTACAGCATCCAGGGCGGCCCGTCGCAGGGCGGCGGCTACCTGCCCGCCATCATCGCCGACGCACTCAACCTGTCCTTCGGCGTCGGTGCGTATGCGGTGCCCCTCGTGCTGCTCGTAGTTGGCGTGCTCTTCGCGCTTGAGCGCCCGCACGCCGCCTCTCCCAGAGCTCTGGCGGGCGCGGGATTGCTGTTCCTCGTCATCCTCACCGCGGTCTCGATGCAGGTGCCCGCGCAGGAGCGCTTCGTCCCGGAGTGGGTCGCCGTCAACGGCGGCTACGTCGGGGCCACCCTCGCCTGGGCCTCGCTGGGCGTGCTCGGCGTGGTCGGCTCCTGGATCGTGCTCACGGGCATCTCCATCATCGGGCTGGTGATGCTGACGCACACCTCCGTCAAGCGGATTCTGCAGGGAAGCGGGCGGCTGGTGCAGAGCGCGTTTGCAACAACGTACGACGTCTTCGCCGACACCGTGGACGAGGTGACCAGGGCCGTCCGGCGGGGAAGGCGGCGCCCGCGAAGTCGATCTCGTCGCAATGAGCCTCCGGCACGTCCCGATCGCGGTCCGGTCGTCGAACTCGACCTCGAAGGCGACGAGGTGTCCGAGGACACGCCGTCCGCGGACAGTACTGCACCGAGCCCCGCCGAGGCGCGGCGGCGCGGCACTCGGCCCCCCGAAGCAGCGGACGCCCAGGCACCTTTGCTTGGCGATGATGACCTTTACGCGCCCCCCCAACCGTCCATCCTCAGCGACCTCGACGACGAGGACCCCGGCGAAGAGGCGCGCGAAGAGGCCACCGAGAACATCATCAAGCTTGAGGACACCCTCGAGAGCTTCGGTGTTGAGGCGAAGGTCGTCGCCTACGAGCAGGGGCCGGTGATAACCCGCTACGAGGTGGAGCCCGCTCCCGGCATCCGCGTGGGCAAGATCGTCAGCCTCTCCGACGACCTGGCGATGGCCCTCGCGGCGGTGGACGTGCGGGTGGAGGCGCCGATCCCGGGCAAGTCGGCGGTGGGCATCGAGGTGCCGAACGAGCACCGTGCTGTCGTGAGCCTGAAGAGGCTGGTTACCGAGCCCGAGTTCCAGGATCACCCATCGCCACTCGCCGTGCCCCTGGGGCGGGACATCGCCGGGCACGGAATCGTCGCCGATCTCTCGCACATGCCCCACCTGCTCGTCGCGGGGGCCACCAACTCGGGCAAGAGCGTCTGCCTGCACGGGATCATCTGCTCAATCCTGATGCGCGCACGACCGGATCAGGTCAAGTTCATCCTGATCGATCCCAAGCGGGTGGAGTTGCGGCTGTATGAGGGCATGCCGCACCTGATGTCGCCGGTGGTGTACAGCCCGAAGGAAGCGGCCGACGCCCTGCGCAAGATCATCCGCGAGATGGACAAGCGGTACGACCAGTTCGCCCTCAAGGGCGTTGTGAACATCGACGAATACAACGAGCTGGCCGCCCGGCCGAAGGAGCACAGTGACCAGGAGTTCGCTCCCGTCCCGCACGTCGTTATCGTCATCGATGAACTCGCGGACCTGATGATGCAGTCCCGGGCCGAGTTCGAGTACTCGATCTGTCGCCTGGCACAGCTCGCCCGGGCCACGGGAATCCACCTCGTGATCGCCACGCAGCGCCCGTCGGTGAACGTCATCACGGGTACGATCAAGGCGAACATACCCTCGCGGATCGCGCTGGCGGTGACCTCACAGCACGATTCGCGCACTATCCTCGATGGGCAGGGCGCCGAGCACCTGATCGGGCGAGGCGACATGCTCTACTCGCCCATCGACGCGAACCAGCCCAGACGCCTGCAGGGCGCCTTCATCCCGCGATCGGACCTGCAGCGGCTGGTTGACTACCTATGCTCGCAGGGCGAGCCCGAGTTCGAGATCATCCCGCAACTCCCGGACGACGAGGACGACTTCGCCGCCGAGATCGAGGTCAGCGACAAGCTCTATGCGGCCGCCGTTGAGCACGTGATGGGCGAGGAGGAAGCGTCGGTCTCGGGCCTGCAGCGCCGCTTTAAGATCGGCTACGCCCGGGCGGGCCGGCTGATCGACGCCATGGAGCAGCGCGGCGTGGTCGGCCCGCACGAGGGCCCCAAGCCCCGCCACGTGCTGCTCAACCCGGCGGCGATGGACGACCACCTGGCCGGCATCCTGGGAGGCCCCCCTGAGCCGCGGGAGCCGGGGTCGGCTGAGGATGAGTACGAGGAGCCCCACTCCGTCGGCGACCCGCCGTCCGACGACGATGCCGTGGTCGAGGAGAGCGAGCCGGCCGCTGAGAGCGCCTGAGATGCGCCGAGGCAGGACTCAGGCGGTGATGCGTCGAACTCTGACTCTCCATGGACAGAGACCATCTCCGACTTGACCTCGACATGGACGATGCCGAGAAGGCCCGGCGCAAGCCGGTCCATCGTCGCAACACGCTCAATGACCTGACCGGGACCGAGTGGATCAAGGCCACGAAGTCGTGGCTGATCTGCGACTCGAAGCGCTACCGCCGCAACCGCGATACCGAGCTGCACCCGGCGCGATACCCGGAGGAGCTGGTGGCGGAGTTCCTGCGGTTCTTCACCAAGCGCGGCGGATGGGTGCTCGATCCGTTCTGCGGCAGCGGCGCCACGCTGGTGGCCGCGCTGGAGGAGGGGCGGAACGGGATTGGCGTCGAGATCAGTGCACGTTACGCCACGATGGCGCAAGAGCGCCTGGATGGCCTGGCGGACGGCTTCGAAGGGCACGCAGAGGTGCTCCGCGCCGATGCGCGTGGCCTCGCCGACGCAGAGACCTGGGCGGGCGTCAACGACGTGCCGCGGGGCGACGACGGGCTGCCGGAGTTCGACTTCATGATGACCTCGCCGCCCTACTGGAACATGCTGCGCAAGAGCCGCGGCGGGGTGCACTCCACGCACAAGCGACGCGCCCAACAGGGCCTGGACACCGACTATGGAGAAGAGAGCGGGAATCTGGGCCTCATCAGCGACTACGACGAGTTCATCGAGGCCCTCGGCGAGGTATTCGACGGCTGTGCGAGGCTGTTGCGGCCGGGCAAGTACCTGGTCATCGTCGCTCAGAACGTGCGCGTGCCGGACGGCTTCGTCCGCCCGCTCGCGTGGGACCTTGCCCGGCGCGTCAGTCATACGCTGAGCTTCCAGGGCGAGCGCATCTGGTGCCAGAACAGCAAGCGGCTCGGCATCTGGGGCTACCCGACCACCTTCGTGCCCAACTACCACCATCATTACTGCCTGATCTTCCGCGCGAGCCGCTCCGGGGCCGCGACCGCATGAGCCATACCGTTGCGCTGGTGTCGCTGGGCTGCCCGAAGAACCTCGTGGACTCCGAGGTGATGCTGGGCCTGCTCGAGCAGGCCGGCTACGAGATCATCGACCACGTCGAGGGCGCCGACGCCGTGATAGTCAATACCTGTGCCTTCATCGAGCCCGCGGTCGAGGAGGCCGTCGAGGCCCTGCTCGACCTGTCGGACCTGAAGTCCGGCGGAACTCGATGCCTCATATGCGCCGGGTGCCTGACCTCGCGCTACGGCGCGGAGCTCGCCGCTGAGCTGCCTGAGGTGGACGCGTTTGTCGGGCCGGGGTCGATCGGGGCGATCGTTGACGTGGTGGAGCGCTGCCTGTCCGGCGAGAGGCCGATCGAGGCCGCGCCACCGCCGTGGCTGTACACCGCC
>JALGUI010000662.1:0-294 GCA_029820915.1 Candidatus Zipacnadia bacterium
CGTCTCCCGCCTCCAGCCTCTCGCTTCCAGCCTCCGCCGTACGGGAGAGGGGCCGGGGGCTTGCCCACCGTCTCGTCCGCCATAGCCTTGGCGAAGGCGGAAGCTTTAGCGAAGCTGGGTGAGGCGGCCGTTGCTGTTGTCGTCGCCTTTCTCCCCTCTCCCAAGACGCGTCGTCTGCGTCGCGGGAGAGGGGCCGGGGGTGAGGCGGCCGTGGCCGTCTCCCGCCTCCAGCCTCTCGCTTCCAGCCTCCGCCGTACGGGAGAGGGGCCGGGGGCTTGCCCACCGTCTCGTCCG
>JALGUI010000662.1:315-2537 GCA_029820915.1 Candidatus Zipacnadia bacterium
GGGTGAGGCGGCCGTTAGTCACTGACCGGCGCCAGACCCTGCTTCGCCCTTATTTCATCTGCGGTCCAGACCCCGATGTCCGCGTAGATCTTCGCCACTTCTGCTTCTTGCAGTTCCTCCGTCAGGTCCATCTCCTTGAAGGAGAACTGCCAGTCACCTATTCCTATCTCTTCTCTTATCAGCCGGTTGAGTTGGAACTCGATCCGTCGCTGCTCCGGCCGCACGACTTGTTCCCGGAAGGTCTTATCCTGGTCTCGGCTATTGGCCAGGTTCGCGTTTTCCACGATGGTGATCTTACTTGGCGGCACGCGGTGTACCATCAGTATTTCGTCCCGATTTGCTTTCCGGTAGTCCAGGAACGCTGCGTCTTCGGAGCTGATCTGGCTGAGGGCCTCCATACGGATTTTCACATCTGACCCCGGCGCATCAAGAATCAGCGTCCTATGCGCTTGTCCTTTGATCTCAGCCTCCATGAACTGCCGTATCTGGCGGAGCAGTTCCTTTGTCAGTTGCCCTCCCTCGACGATGATAGCCATACGCGGCACTGCGTTATGCTCGAAGAAGCTGACGTTGTACTTGCTCGCTGCCCGGTCGCCTGCGACGGCTGTGATTGCTGGCAGAATATCCGGCACGCCGTAGTAGGTAGACTGTGGCGTGTACTTACGGAACTGAATCATCTCATTCTGCGGCTGTTCTGTCGCCGGCTCAGTTACCTCTTCGGAGCCCAGGTTCCGGAAGTGTCTTTTCCTGCCGTCACGCACTTGCAGGAACCCACTACGGTCAACCTTGAGGCGTACTGTTGTCCCAGGAACATGGTAGAACCCGTCAATGTTACCACGTCCGTTACGCGTGATCTCCAGGTAGCCGTTGCCGATGCTTTCCACATCTGTCCACACTGCCCGCATCACTTCGGTGAAGGTCATTTCCGGGTTACAGTTAGCGAAGAGGTGCTCTAGTAGGTCACGGTTGGCGGGATCGGCTGATACTCCCTCGGTCACTCGCCTGAACTTGTACCCCAGGCCGACGATGTTGGCGACTTTCGCGTCCACGCAGGCCTTATGGGTTGCGTTGATTTCGTACAGCTCAGCGAGTGCCGCGAGCGAGTAGGGGGGCTCCTTCACTTCCCCGTTGGCGTACGAGGCTTGCCATGCTTCTTCCGGCAGTTGTTGGCTTCGTCCCGCCTGGGCGGGCTCCGGAGTGCCCACCACATACGCTTTGATCAAGCTTTCCTGCATGGAAATACCTCCGCAATGCCCTTTAGTCACATGTGGTCCTTAGCGCCGTGCGCCGTTGTTGCCATGGGGTGAACTCGCTCACCCCGGGGTCGGCCACTCCGGGGACTGTCCCATTTCTCGCGGTGTTTGCGAAAAATGCGGACTGTCATCATTGGCAGGTGAGGAGTTACGTCAACCCGGCAGATGTACTGACAGGAGCATCGGTTTTAGAGTAAGTCGGCTTGTGAGTGTAGGGCGGGGACCCATGTCCCGCCCATCGGAGGCCCCTGTGCGCCCTTACAACGGCGGCGCGGCAGAGGTCCGCGCCCTACACGGCGGCGGGGCATGGCGGCTAGCAAAGCCCTGCCGTACGGAGGGCAGGACTTCAGTCCTGCCGGGCGTTGCCGTTCTGAGGCGTCTCTGCCTGGCGGGGCTGAAGCCCCGCTCTCCGTACGGCGCTCACATTGCGTTTCCCGCGCGCTGGGTCGCGCAGGTGCCCGGGCCCTCCATAGGGCGGGTCCATACGGCCCCGGCGCGGCATCCCGCCCGACGGGCGGGACGCCCTACACCGCAAAGAAGCTTGCACGGCCGCCAGCCAGCTAAAACCGATGCTCCTGACGTACTGATGGCCGCTCGTTCCTGAGTGCCTCCGTTAACATAGAGTTCATCCTGACAGAACGCGTACGCCGCCACTCACACACCGAACGCCCGACACGCCGCACGATTGCCGCCACACTGCCTCTCTGGCCTGTCAGCCATACACAGGAGCCATTCCTACGACCCACTCTCAGCGGCCCAAGACAGTGGGTAACCGCTGTCGTCAACTGTTGATGCGCAGTTGCTTTCTTTCCTGTCCTCGCTACTGTTGCTGCCGTTCGCCCCTCTCCCAAGACCTCCCGCCACCCGTCGCTTCGCCAAATGGCGAAGCTTGCCCCTCCGCCAAGGCTTCGGGGCACTTTCGCTTGTAATCACCCGTAGCTTTAGCGAAGGGTGATGGGTGGTCCCCCA
>JALGUI010000663.1 GCA_029820915.1 Candidatus Zipacnadia bacterium
GTTCTGCTCACCGAAGCGCTGGCCGCGGCCGATCTCGGCGAAGCGGTAGGGCCAGACACCGATGGCCTCCTGACCCTCGACGAAGTGCATGGCCCCGCGCAGGGCCGCGTGGAGCCACTCCTCGGGCGCGTCCTCGCCCGCCGCAGTCAGCGTCTGATGCGCCCGCGACAGCGCCATCGCCGCCAGGGCGTTCGAGTTCTGGCAGTCGTGCGTGGCGCCCTCGTGATGGGCGAAGACGCCCGGCGACAGCTCGCTGCGCAGGACCCACTCCGCGCCCGTCCGCAGGTGCTCCAGGTCCTGCGCGTCGGGCGCAAGGCCGAGGTCGATGGCCCGGCACAGCAGCCCGATGATGATGGCGGTGTCAACGCCGTCTACCGCCGGGAGGGGCTGCGTGATGCGGCGGAAGTCCACCTGGTGGTCGCCGCCCCATTTGCCCGAGACCATGTGCGCCCAGCCCCCACGCCGCTCGCCCTCCGTGTGCTGACCACGACAGGCGTAGCCCCGTGCCATCCGCGCCCGCTCCAACCAGCGCTCGTCGCCGTTGTCGCGCCAGGCATGAGTGAAGGCGACCGCCGCGGCCGCCGCGTCACGGAAGTCGTACTTGTCCTCCTCAGAGTAGATCGCACCGAAATGCGGGTCGGCCTGATCGGTCACCTGCCGTCGCTCGCACCAGTGAAGCAGCGCTCTGAACATCTCTCGCAGGTCGCTGCGACCGAAGTGCCGTTCGTTGAGCAACGGCCAGAACTCGTCCCAACGGGTAATCGCCGCACTCTCGTCGGCTCTGATGTCGCGCACGTACTCCTCGAACAGCGGCGCCGCCCGCGCCTCAGACAGCGGCGCGGCCAGCGGATGCACCAGCACCTCAGCGATGGGGCAGCGTTGGTCGGGAGAGCCCGAGCGGAAGTAGAGGCTGAGCATGCGCCGCGACAGGTCGAAGGTCGGCAGCGGCACCATGTCGCGATGCACCGGGACGCGCTCGAAATGATGGCCGTCGTGGCTGACCTCGACGCAGTCGCAGGGCTCGGACACCAGCAGCGTCACCGCACAGGCGCCCAGGTCCGGGGGCAGCCCGTTGACCTCGAAGCTTACGATTGGGTGCCCCTGCGGCGGGTCGAAGGGCAGGTCGTGGTAGAACCACGGGAGTCTGACTGCGAAGTCGTCGGCTCGCAGGCGCAGCATCGTCCGCCTCCCCGTCGGTTTCGGCCCTGGCCCGCGCGACCATCCCCTCGCCATGGCGCTCAGATCGCCACCGGCCGGCCGCTCTCACCCGACTGCGCGCAGGCCAGCGTGACCGCGAGCGTGTTGATGCTGTCGCCGTAGGGAGAGAGGATGCCGGTGGAGTCACCTGTCTTCACGGCCTCGATGAAGGCCAGGTCCTCGAAGCGGTGGGGCGGGCCCGCGAAGGGCGGGACGCGCTCCTCACCGTCGGCGGTGCGGATGGTCAGCTCCTTTGCCTGCCAGAGCACGCGGCGGTCGGGCGCGAGCACCTCGGCGCCGCTGCCCCCGGGCGCGCCTTCGGTGAGGGCGTAGCAGTTGGTGATGGTCCCCAGTGCGCCGCCTGCGAAGCGCACGAGCGCCGCGCCCACGTCATCGTTCTCCCAGTCGGCTTCGCTTCGATGGACCACATTCGCCTGCCGGCCGAAGACCTCGACGATCTCGCCCACCGCGTAGCGCACCGTGTCCACGATGTGCGTCACCTGCTCGACCACCTGGCCGCCGGACTTGCGCTTGTAGCGGTTGAAGGGGATGCGAGGCGTCCCCTGATGCCACCACATATTGACCAGCGCCGGGGTGCAGCCCTCGAGCGCCTCGCGGAATGCCTGCCCGGACGGCGTGTAGCGCCACTGATAGCCGACCATGGTCATCAGGCCCCGCCGCGCCACCTCGTCGGCGATCTCGCGCGCCAGCCCGAGGTCCAGCGCCTGCGGCTTCTCGACGAAGAACGGTGTGTCGCTCTCGAGACAGGCCTGCTCGGCAGGGCCGTGGGCGTCGGGGGGGATGGCGATGTAGACCGCGTCCGCGCGCGCGCAGACCTCGGCCTCGCTGCCCACGGCCTCGCCGCCGAAGTCCGCGGCGAAGCTCGCGGCCGCATCGGGGTTCAGGTCATAGCAGGCCACCAGCTCAACGTCAGGGTGTTCGCCGAGCGTGGGGCCGAAGTGCGCGTTGCGCATGATACCGCCGCAGCCGATGACGCCGATCCTGACCATGATCCGCTGCCTCC
>JALGUI010000664.1 GCA_029820915.1 Candidatus Zipacnadia bacterium
GCGCGTGGACGGAATCGTGTCGATCAGGCAGCGCCACGATGGTGTCGAGGCGGTCGCGAACAAGGTGCTCGGGCGTGAGGGCGAGCGCATCGAGTACTGGCTCCACCAGGGCCGGGCGATCGAGAAGGTCGAGGGCCAGCCGCCGCCCTGGCCGGAACGTCCGGCGCCCGAGCCCCTGCCGGCACGCCCGGAGCTGTTCACGGGCGAGCTGGACCCGGACTCCGAGGGCCATGCCGCGCTGTGGTACCGCAACCCGTGGGACAAGCCCGCTGAGGAGCCCGAGGGAGCCGCGCCCGAGGACCTCGGCTGGCATCGCGTCGAGCTGCAGGTGGACGTGTTCCCGATGCCGCTGCGCCGGCTCACCGAGCTGCCCGACGGGCGACTGCTGGGGAGTTGCGACTTCTACCTGGGCAGCTTCGTCTACGATCCGGCGACCGGCGCGATGGAGCACCTGGGCAAGTCGAACCTGAGCCACTACTCGACCACCATCTCCGGCGGGCTGGTCTATCAGAGCGGCTATCCGTCATCGCCGCTCTACGTCTACGACCCGCAGCGCCCGTGGACCGCGCACAAGGGCAGCTTCGGCTCCCCCGCGCCGCCCGAGGAGAGTCCGGACAGCAACCCGCGGCTGCTGGTGCGCATGAACCAGTGGGCGCGCACGCACAAGATGTACGGCGCGGCCACCGCCGCGTCGGGTCGCGTGTACTTCGGCGGCAAGCTGGTGCGCAACGGCCATGGTGGCGGCATCGCGTGGTGGGACCCCGATCGCCAGGACGGCGGCGGCTTGTGGGAGCCCTTCAGCGCATATCAGATCGAGTGGCTCACCGCCGCCGGCGAGGGCACGCTCATCGTGGCCTCTTCCCGGGCCGTACGCGATGACCTGAACCCGAACTTCACGCCCGAGAGCGGCAGGCTGTTCGTCATCGACGCGGCGACCGCGCAGATCATCCGCGAGGTCGAGCCGGTGCCGGGCCAGCGCGACATCGGCGGCATCGTCGAGGCGCGGCCGGGGCTGATTCTGGGCGCCTGCGCCGACCCGGCGGCCGAGGGCCAGTGGCTGCTCTACGGCGTGGACGTGGCGACCGGCGAGGTGCTCTTCCGCAAGCCGGTGCCGGGGAGCCTCAACCTCGAGACGTCGCCCAACCGCCACGGCTCGAACGAGTACCGCGTCGGCCCGGACGGGAACGTGTGGGCCTATATCGGCGACGTGCTGGTGCGCATCCACCCCGAGGACGTGCGCGTGGAGGTGCTCGGCCGGGTCTCACCGCCGGGCCGGCTGGGCTTCGCGGACGATGACGTCTACCTGTGCGGCACCACCGAGCTGCGCGTGATCCGCGGGATCGCGGGGGAGTGAGCGCGGGTCCGGCACGAACGACGGGGCAAGCCAGGGCGCCGGGGACACAACGACAGAGGCAGAACGGCAACGGCACAGGCCGGCGCGGGGGCCGGCCTCTCCAACGGCGCACAGCAATGGCGAACGGCAGGCGGGGCGCAGGTCCCCGCCCTACAAGACGGCGCGACACGCGAGTCCGGGAGGCGACGCGCATGTCCGAGAGCGGCTACAGTGGAGTTCGCGGAGCAAGCTCCCAGGAAGCCACTAGCGCAGCGAGTGGCTTCCTGGGCATCATCGAGGAGCTTGAGGTCGAGGTCCCGATGCGCGATGGCGTGATCCTGCGCGGGAACCTCTGGCGGCCCGATGGGCCCGGCAAGTTCCCGGCTCTGCTCATCCGCACCCCCTACGGCAAAGCGAAGGGCGGCATGGAACGCTTCGTGCGCGCGGGCTACGCCGTCATGGCCCAGGACACCCGCGGCCGCTACTCCTCCGACGGCGAGTTCGTGCTGTTCTCCGAAGACGAGACCCCCGACGGCCGCGATGGCTGCGACACCATCGCGTGGCTCGCCGAGCAGCCCTGGTGCGACGGCCACGTCGGCACCTTCGGGCCGTCCTACAACGCGTGGATGCAGTGGGAGGCCGCCGCCGAGCAGCCGCCCGCGCTGGTCGCCATGTGTGCCGACACCATCCCGCTCGAGCTGACCGGCGTCGACTGGTGGGGCAGCTTCCGCCCCGGCCGGCGCATCAAGTGGTGGCTCACCACCATCGCCCCGGACCTGCGCAGGCGCGCCGGCCTCGGCCCGCCGCACACGCCCGCCGAGGCCGTCGCCATCTTCGAGGAGATCGAGCACAATCGCTTCCTCGACCTGCTGCCCTACAAAGACCTG
>JALGUI010000665.1 GCA_029820915.1 Candidatus Zipacnadia bacterium
GCAACTGCTCTCATGGCCGACACTCCTTCCGGCAGTTCCCCTCCGCACAGAGGTTCCGCCACCTGCGGCGGGAATCCTCGCTTCATCGCAGCCGCGCGACGAGGAGGCGAACTGCATGCCCGCGCCTCGCCTGACGCCCATCTGTGTGGCCCTGAGTCTCGCTTCTGCCGCCCTTGCCCAGCCCGCGCTCTACGACAGCTTCGACGCGCCCGAGCTGGACCAGCGCTGGACGGTGGACAGCTCGCCCGAGGCGTCCGCGCGCGTGGACGCACAGCGCCGGGTGCTCGTGCTCGAGGGCCTCGACAACCGCTTCAACCACGTTGAGACGCCGCTGCCCCAGGATGTCACCCGCGTGCAGGTCGATGTCAGCAACGCGACCGACACGTCGGCCTCGTGGTCGCCGAGCGTGATCCTGTACTGGGACGAGGCGAACTGGCTGCAGGTGATGGTCAGCCTGACCTACTCGCTCCGGGTGAGCTGGGAGCATGGGGAGGACGGCGGGACCGAGGCGGGCGGCGTGCAGATCATCCCCGGGACGTGGTACCGCGTCGAGTTCGAGCTTGCGGACGATATCTCCGTCACCTTCGGTGAGGCCGATGGCGACCAGGGCGCGCTCGCGAGCGTGCCGCGGCCCGAGGCCTGGGCCGCGGCGCCCACGCTGATCCTGGGCAAGGGATACATGCCTCCCGCGGGCGGCAACCCGGACTTCGACAATAGCTACTACCAGAGCCGCCGCCGAACCGTCATCGAATACGACGACGTGGTCGTCGGCGACCCGGCCACGGTCGCCGACCGCATCGCCGCCAGCATCGAAGCCCGCGCGCCCGTCGGCGAGCATGACCCGTCGCTGCTGCAGGTCGCCTTCTGGCCCAACGCGTCACACCCCGACACCAAGGACACCATCTTCTTCGCACAGGGCGCCTGGCAACGGCTCGCGCTGCTCTACAACAACCTCGACGCGTCCCACCGGGCGGACGATCTGCGCTTCGAGGTCGAAGTGCCTGACGGGCTGGAGGTGGAGAGCATCACATTTGGCCCCTTTGCCGTCGAGGTGACGACGGCCCAGGCCGACGGTGCGACGACCTACACCGCCGTTCCGGACGGCTATATGGTCACTCCGGACTTCCGGGGCGTGTCCTACGATGACCCGGACGAGCCGGGATGGGGGGCATGGCCGCGCGCGCGCCTGACGCCCGCGCTGCACATCCACTGCGTCGCCGAGGCATCAGCCGACGGCGCAACCATCCGCGCGCGGGCGCTGGCGCACTCGGGCGCGGGGCCGTGGCGGGAGATGACCGTGCGCGTGCTCGATCCCCTGCCCGAGCTGGCCGAGGGCCCGCCCGAGCACCTGGGCCTGAGCCTGTGGGAGGTGCAGCTCGCCCACTACGGCGCCCCCGCCGGCGAGGTCATCGGCCGCACGCTCCAGGCCGCGGCCCGCCTCGGTGTCACGCGCCTGCACAGCGGCTGCCGATCAGATACCGCTGCCGCCTGCCGCGCGCACGGCATCTCGCCATTCCTCTACTCGTGGTGGCACTACTCCACGCAGTGTCCGCCCAGCTTCCAGCCCACCGAGGACGAGCGCGCGCCCGAGGGCAGCCCCCACAGCTCGGGCTTCTGCCCGGTCGTCATCGCCGAGGGCTCCGGGACCTACGGCGAGTTCCTGCAGACGGTGACCGAGAAGATGCGCGCGATCGACTGCGATGGCTTCATGCTCGACTACGAGTGCGCCATGCCACTGTGCTTCGACGAGCGCTGCCGCGACGCGTTCATCGCGTACACCGGGCTCGATGATGTCGCGTGGCCCGAGGACGTGCAGGCGGACGGGCGTTACCGCGAGCAGTGGATCGGCTTCCGCTGCCACCAGGGGGCGTTGTACGTGAAGGCGATACGCGACGCGGCGTGGGCGGCGCTGCCGGGCTGCCCGGTGCAGGCGTGGGTCGCGGGCTACGACTACAACAACACTATCGAGAGCGCGACCATCGACGTGTCGAAGGCCGCCGAGTTCCTCACCGAGGTCGAGACGCCGCACTACACGCTCCCGGCCGACTACTCGGACATGTGGACCGAGGATGTCGGCGTCGGCAGCGTGCAGGCGGGCATCGACACCGTGCAGGACACCCTCGAGGTCGTGGACATCCCCGTCATCTTCTGCTCGTCGATCATCTACCCGATGGGCAGCGCGACGCGCTGGAGCGACCCGCGGATCCTCGATG
>JALGUI010000666.1 GCA_029820915.1 Candidatus Zipacnadia bacterium
TGGCGTCCACCATCACGGTGTTGTGCACGATGGTGTGGTCGAGCCAGCCGTGGCGGCGGGGGTCGAAGGTGTCGGCGGTCTCGGGGTAGCCGAGGTCGGGGATGAGCGGATGATCGTAGCCGTAGACCTCGAGGTTCAGGCGCTCGTAGTGGCGGTGGCCGGGGTAGTAGCCGTAGAAGAGCGCGAGGGCGACGCGCGCGCCAGGTGAGCCGGTCTGCAGCGTGGCGTAGCCGAGGCCGGGCAGCAGCTCGCTGGTGACGCCGATGTCCTCACCGTACTGCTCGGCCGCCGCGCGAATCTCGTCTTCGGTGGCGGTGCTGAACAGATCGCGGCGGAAGTCGCGCCCGCTCTGGACCATCACGCGGGCCTGGCGCGGATCGCCCATGCGCTCCCAGGCGCGCTGCAGGTACATGGGGATGGTGCCCAGCGGTCCGGCGAACATGTTGTTCGAATCGCCCATCGGCTGGACCATCGTGCCGCACACGAGCATCTTCATCGGCCACTGGTAGAGCCCGCGGAAGCGCGGCTCCGCCCACAGGTCGATCCCCTGCAGGCGCAACAGCTCGGCGACGTCCTCGAGCTCCGTCATCCAGCCGCAGTTGTAGCTGGGCGACTCGAAGGGCACGCCGTCGCGGTGGAAGAGGTTGATGAGCGCGTCCATGATGGGCGTGTCGGTATAGAGCGAGACCTTCTCCGGGCCGATCATCAGCCAGTCGATCATGTCCTGACTGCCGGGCGTGCCGTCGTCGGAATCGAGCACCAGCGCGATGCGCAACAGCGCCGACTGGTGCATGCCGTAGTTGCCCTGGATGCGGTGCGAGCCGTCGATGATGTCGCGCAACAGCGCCGACTGGTGCATGCCGTAGTTGCCCTGGATGCGGTGCGAGCCGTCGATGATGTCGGTGCCGGCGACGCGCAGGATGCGGTCCTCGATGTAGCGGCGGATGTCCTCGGCGGTCTGGCCGGTGGCGGCCTGCAGCTCGGCGTCGCCCTCGATGGCGGGCCAGATGGCGTCGTAGGCCAGCGTCACGTCCTGGATGGTGAAGCACTCCCAGGTGTGGTACTGCAGGCGGCCGAGGTAGTGCGGGAGGAACTCGAGCCCGTAGCGCGACTGCGTCTCATAGGCGTAGTCGGGGTAGTACTCCGCGAGCCGGTGCAGCAGCAGCGCGGTCTTGTGGGCGTAGCCGGCGTCGCCGGTCAGCAGATACGCCTGCGACATGTCGCGCACCGCGGGCAGGAGCCAGCGGCGCACCGTCTCGCCCGCGTAGAAGCCGACGAACCAGAACTTCTTGTCGTGGCCCTCCATCTGGTAGCCCCAGCCGTCATCCACGAACTCGCCGGTCAGCAGCGACCGGTCCTGGCAGCCGCCCTGGAGGTAGGCCCAGAAGTCGTTGGAGGGGTACTCCTCGCCGCCGACCGGGCAGATGAGCTTGTACGGGCGCTCGAAGTCCATGCGCCAGCCGCGCTTGCCGCCGGCGGCCTGCATGATCTGCTCACCGTGGACCGGGCAGCCGCCGTTGTGCACGTTGTTGCAGCGTGGCACCTCAAGCGGCGGCACGAGCCGCAGGAGCGTCTCGTCATCGTACTGCGCCCAGTGGTCGGCGCGGGACACGATCTTGTCCCGCTCGGCGCGCGCCCACTCGTAACGCTCCAGGTTCTCCGCCATCCAGGCCAGGCGCTGGTCGGTGTACCAGGTGCGGCCGGACTTGGGCCAGGCGAATGCGGCGGTGAGGAGCACCAGCACGATGGCGACGGCGATCCGCTCGCTCATTGGTCGGCTCCCAACTCCCGGCTATCAGCTACCGCCGTTCGCAGGATAGGAATTCCTGCCTGTCAATGCCGTTGAAGATGCCGTCGGCCGTTGTCGTTGTGCCCCTCGCGCCCTCGCGAGGGGGTCGCCCTCGCGTTCGTGCCTCTCCCCCGTCGCGAGCGGTGCTCGCGACACCCCCTCTCCGTCCCGGAGAGGGGGAAGCGCCCGCGCGGCCGCCGTTTCCCGTTGCCGTCCTCTTGCCGTAGCCGTTCGTAGGACAGGCTTCCAGCCTGTCTGCCGTTGCCGTCGTTGCCGCCGTCGTCTTCGTCGCCGGCGTTCGCGCCGTTCCCCGCCCCCTCACCCCGCACACGCCGCGATCAGGTCCCCGGCGGTGGTGGTGAAGCCGAGCGTCATCTCCACCTCGAGGATCGACGCCTCGGTGATGGCGAGGTCCTCGTAGGTGTGGCTGGCCTCGATCGCGGTGGTGCAGTCGCGCAGCAGGATCAGGTTGTAGCCACGGCGCTGCATGGCGCGCATGCCGTAATCGCGGCCGGGCACGCACATGTTGGCCGCGAAGCCGCAGTAGAACAGGTGCACGATGCCGTTGTGGCGGCACAGCCGGTGAAGCTGCTCGCCGGTGGCAACCACGAAGTCGTTGGGCCGCGGCTCCAGACAGTCGATGATGCGGCGGTTCTCCAGCTCTGCCTCTACCCACCGCTTGCTCAGCGGCTCCGGCATCTTGGCGAACTGCGCGTAGTCGCCCTCCTTGGTGCGGAACTCCTCGGGCGGCCACGTCGGCGGCTCGGGCGCGGCGCCGAACAGCTCAGCGTCGGAGGCGTACTTCGTCCATTGCTCATACAGTTTCGCCTGGCCCGGCGAGGGCGCGTGGATGACCGCGACGCCGGCCTGCCGACAGGCCTCGGCGACCGGCGCGATGAGCTCCGCGCAGATCCGGGCGGCGCGCTCCTGGTGGGTCACGATGGGATGGATGGACCAGCAGTCCACCATCACGAGCCCGGCCTCGGCGGGGTCGAGCTGCCAGTCGGCGAAGGCGTGGTGGAAGTTGGGCTCGACGTACTCGACGCCCTCGTCCACGGCGTGGCGCTGGTAGCGAACGCGCAGGCTGATCTCGGACATCGCGGACCTCCCGTGTGAGCTGCAGGCTGCAGGCTGCGAGCGGGCGGCGACGGCCAACGCCGGCGACCGACGGCGGTGGGTTCGCCTCGCGGGCGGTGGTTCCCTGCGGATACCGGCGGTGGGGTTGCCGTTCCGTGGCATCCCGCCCAGGGGCGGGATCCGTGCGCCGTTGCCGTTGGAGGGGCCGCACGAGGGGCGGCTGCGGAGCAGCCGCAACGAGGTCGGCCCGCACACCGTCGTTGCCGTTGTGGAGGGGCGGGCCTACGCGCCCGCGCCCGCCCGGTCGTTGTCGATGCCGTTCGCCTTTGCCGTGTGCCGCCAACGCCCTCGTTGGCGGACGTCGTTGCCGTTGCTGTTCCGTGGCACGGGCGTTCGCGCAGCGAACCCCGCTGTCCAGGTCGCTTGCGACCTTCCGGGCGCCCTCGCCCGTGGGCCGTTGCCGTTGTCGCCATGGAGAGGCCGGACCCCGCTCCGGCCTGTGCCGTTCGCCGTCGCCGTTTGTGGGACAGGCCTCCGGCCTGTCCGCCGTTGCCGCCGCCGTTCCGTGGCATCCCGCCCAGGGGCGGGACCCGTGCGCCGTTGCCGTTGGAGGGGCCGCACGAGGGGCGGCTGCGGAGCAGCGGCAACGAGGTCGGCCCGCACACCGTCGTTGCCGTTGTGGAGGGGCGGGCCTACGCGCCCGCCCGGTCGTTGCCGATGCCGTTCGCCTTTGCCGTGTGCCGCCAACGCCCTCGTT
>JALGUI010000044.1 GCA_029820915.1 Candidatus Zipacnadia bacterium
GCGCCGGGCCGTCGTCTGCCTGACGTGGTTCCGAGTGTGGCGGGGCCAAGCGCCCGCGCGCTAGGGCATCGGCGCAACGTGGTCGAGGAGGCGCGAGAGGGCCACCGCCATCTCCCAGCGCGGCATGGCCTGGTGCATGTGGAAGTAGCCGTCGGTCTGCCGGACCATGATGTCCTCGCCGATGGCGATCTCGGCGGGCATCAGGTCGCGGGGCAGCAGGCCGTAGCCGCGCATGACGCCGACGGCCAGCCGCGCGAACTCAAGGCGCTTGACCGGGGCGTCGAGGTCCATGACCAGGGGCAGCGGGCGGCGGTCCACCAGGTACGTCTTGGTCATGCGCTCCCACGCCTCCATCCCCCAGTGGTCGCGCACGCCTCGGCCGTAGGTCGCCAGGAACGGCTCGTAGTCCGTGGGCAGCTCCAGGCCCTGCATCCGGCACACGTCGAGGAGGCGGTTGAAGGCCGCCCACAGCTCGGCGCGCCTGAGGTGGTCGTCGGGCCGGAAGGTGCCGTCCTCGTAGCCTTGGATGATGCCCAGGTTGTAGACCTTCTCGAGGTCGTGCATGTACCGTGCCAGCGGGGGCACGGTCTGGGTGATGTAGTCCTGGGCCCGCGCGTCGGGGGTGGCCAGCGTGAGCACGGCCACCAGTGCGAACAGCGTTGCGGCGGTGCGCATCACCACTCCTCCTTGTGACGACCGGCGCCCAGGCACGCCCTGATCTGCGGTACGGACGGTAATCATGCCACATTGCGCCGCGCGGGTCAATGGCCCGACGACATTGGTGTGAACGCAGATTGTGGGTGACAGACGCGTCCCAACGACTGTGCAGGCGAGGGCGCCCGCACTACGGGGCGGGTTGCCTCCCGGCCCTGGCACGCGAGCGCCCGCGCTCCGAACGGGGAAGCGGAAGGTGTCCGGCTCACTGCGACCCTTCGTTGGACGGCGGGCGCCCGCGCCCGCCGCGCCACCCGACCGGCAGGCTGAGGATGCACCCGGGACATTGGCCGTGCGGCTTCGGCGTCGGGCCGGCGACGCCTCGCCAGGGCGCCGGCGACGAGCCGGCCTGGCCGTGAGCGGGGATGGGTGTGACAGGTCGTCACAGGAGGAGACCGCCGCTCGTCCGCGTCGGTGTCAGCTTGAGTGACTTGTGAGTGCGACTTGAGCTATCCCAGAGGACAATTTGGACGCGAGTCGCTACAATGCACCCACCGCTGGCTGCGGATACAGGAGGTGCCGAGATGTTCGGCAACACTGTACGCAGGCGGTTTTGCATTTGGCATGGTCGCTTCCCCGGCAACAGCGTGCGACGACGGCGCCGTGGCTCGGTCTACGCGCTCATCGTGGTGGCTCTCCCGGTTCTCGTCGGTGCGGGCGCCCTCGCCGTGGACCTGGGGCTGATGACCACAGCGGCGCAGCGGGTCCGCCACGTGAGCGACACGGCGGCGCTGGCGGGGGCGAGGTGCTACGGCGACGCGAGCGGATCCGAGCTCGCGGTGGAGCAGATCGTCGGGGCCAACAACGCCACCTCGTCATGGCAGGTCTCCCCACAGATGCGGTGCTTCGCCCCTGGGGATGAGCTGCCGGGGCACGGGCCTCTGGGCCCGCGGGAGTACGCCGTCGAGGTGACGGGACAGACCCAGTTCCACTTCGGCTTCGCCCGGCTGCTCGGCCTCGAGACGGCGGACATCGCCCGGCGCTCGGTGGCCCGCGCCACGGTTCTGCAGAACAGCCTCCAGGACGGCTTCCTCTTCGCGGGCTCGAGCGATCCCTCGGTGTACGGCCTCGGAATCCTGGGCGATGGCATCTGCATTGACGGCTCGATCCACACCAACACCGGCGTCTACCTCCGCGGCCTCGACATGACCGTAACCGGCGATGTCCACTACAAGAACGCCTACCACCAGGACGGCGCCAACTTCGCGGTGGGTGGCGAGGTATGCGAGGCGGACGTGAGGGAGTACCCGGTCGATTTCACCTGGGAGGAGTTCGACTGCGGGCCGTGGGAGCACGAGGTGGCGAGCATCTACGTCGGGGCCGCCGGTGATTCCCTCGCGCCCGGCCGCTGGCGCGTGCGCGGCAATATGACCATCGACGGCACGGACTTCTCCTGCCACGACGCTCTCTTCGTGGTCGATGGAAACATCCGCTTCAACGGCTCGGGGGCACAGCTTGATCGCGTCACCATGGTGGCGCAGGGCTCAATCGTCATCAACGGCGGCACTGGACACTTCTCGCCATTCGTCGAGGACCTGCTTGCCTTCTCGACCATGGACTCGGTGCCCGTCTCAGGTGACTACGACTGGGCCGTGCTGGTGAACGGCCCCGAGTGCGAGCTGGCCGGCATTCTCTACGCCCCGGACGGTACGATGGCCTTCGTGGGCGAAGAGGGGTGGGACCACGGTGTGGGTCTGATCGCTGAGCGACTGGCCGTCCTTGGCTCGAACACCACACATCTCGGTCCGGAGTCCGCGCACGACAGCGAGTACGTCACAGACGTGCGCCTGGTGTTGTAACTCGCGCCCAAAGCATTGGAGGGGAGTCTGATGAGAAGCCCCGCGACGTCAGGCCGGACCGAGCCGCAGGCGAAGGTGCGCCGGGGCACGGCGACCGTCGAGCTGGCGCTAATGCTGCCGGGACTGCTGATGCTGCTGTTCGGCATGCTCGAGCTGGGGCTCCTGGCAAGGAGCACGACGGCACTCAAGCATGTCGCCAATGAGGCGGCGGGGGCCGCGGCCACCGGCGCCGCACCCTCGAACATTGACGCGCGCATCGCCACGTCGGCGCCGGGGCTGAGGCCGGAGATGATCATGCGCAGCTACTCGCGCAGGACCTGGGGCGCCTTCGCAGGCACCTGGAGTGCGTGGCGCGGCCTCGTGCCGAGCGGGACGTCGAGCGACGCCGCACCGGGTGACCAGGTCATGGTCGAGCTTCGATACCCGCACAGGCTTGTGGTGGGACGGCTGCTGGGGGGCATCCTTGGCGGCGGCAGGGATACGGTGACCCTTTCGGCGACCGCGGTCACGGTCCGCAAACGACCCGTGCCGAGCGAACGAACTGGTGAGCCGCGATGAGGGTGGTCAGCGTTCGCCGGTCGCCTGGTCGCCGGCGAGCCGCCCGCGGCGGTGCGGACCGGCACACAGCGGCGACTGCAACACAGATGTGCGGCTCTTACTGCAGCTCGCACCCCGCGACGGGGAGGCGCGTGAGATGAGACAAATGACGATGTCGAGACGAGCCGGGTCGCCGGCGGCCACGCGCCGCGGGGCGGTGAGTGTGGAGTTGGCGATGATCCTGCCGACGCTGGTGATTCTGCTGTTCGGCACGCTCGAGGTCGGCCTGCTCGTGAGGAGCTCGCTGGGCATCAACCACGTCGCCAACGAGGCGGCGCGGATTGCCGCCGTCGGCGCCGTGCCCGCGACCATCGACGCACACATGGCGAGTTCGGCGCCCGGGATGAACTCGCAGGAGATCACGCGTACGTACTCGCGCAGGAGCTGGGACAGCGCCACGGCGACGTGGAGTGGGTGGAGCACGCTGGGCTCCAACGGCACGGGTAACGATGCCGTGGCCGGCGACCAGATCAGGGTGAGCCTGCAGTACCCGCACCAGCTCATCTTGCGAGGCCTGCTGGGGCCGGCGCTCGGCGCATCAGAGGACAACACGGTGACCCTCAGTGCCACGGTCGTCACCCTGCGTGAGTAAGGCCGCCTCGTTGAGAGGACCGGTGGTTCGCGATGAATGCCGTCAGCGGTCGCCACGTCCCGGTATGGCTCTCGGGCCCGATGCGGGGACTCTGGGACGATGAGCGGGCGACCACGACACTCGAGTACGCGCTTGCGCTGGCTCTGGTCGGCGTCTCGGCTCTGGTCTCTTACCAGGCCCTCGGGCGGGTGGCCGCCGATTCGGCGACCGATGGCGGCTACGGGTTCGACGGTCTGACCGGCTCGGGCGCGGCGGGCGACTGGAGCGGTGGCGGGGCCTCCGGGCCGCCGACGGCCGGTGACGCGCCGGTGTAGTCGCGGCGACGGGCCGTCACCGGCGTGCGGCGGGCCTACTTCAGCTCGCGCTTGAGCATCTTCCCGGCGGCGTTGCGGGGCAGTCCGTCGCGGAACTCGATGATCTGCGGGACCTGGTAGCTCGCCAGGCGCGCCATGCAGTGACGCTTGATGTCGCGCTCGGCGACCTCGGCGTCCCCCTCGACGACCACCACGGCCTTGACCAGCTCGCCGAGGTACGAGCGGATGCCGGTGGCCTCCACGCCCACCACGCCCACCTCCCGCACACCGTCCAGCTCGACTATGACCTCCTCGACCTCACTCGCGACGACGTTCTCGCCGCCCACGATGATGACGTCCTTCTCGCGGCCATGCACGTACAGATAGCCGTCCTCGTCGATGTGCGCGAGGTCCCCGGTGCGGAACCAGCTCCCGCGGATGTCCTCCTCCAGCCGGTTCGGCAGGTTCCAGTAGCCGACGATCACGTTGGCGCGGTGGATGCACAGCTCCCCGGTCTCGCCGGGGGGCAGCTCCGTCCCCTCCTCGTCGGCGATAACGGCCCTGACGTCGGGCAGCGGCTTGCCGACCGCGTCGGCGTGGCTCAGCGCGTCCTCGCTGGGCAGCACGTGCGTGACCGACGTGGTCTCCGTCAGCCCGAAGAAGTTGCGCAGCGCCACGTGCGGCGCCAGCTCGCGCAGGCGGCGGATGGTGTCGGGGTGCATGGGCGAGCCGGCGTAGGCGATCAGGCGCAGCGACGAGGTGTCGCGCTCGGCGAGGTCGTTGCCCATGGCGAGCATCGCGAACAGCGTGGGTGGCCCGAGGAAGGTGGTCACCCGCGCGCTCTCGACGAGGTCGAGCAGCTCGCCCCGGTCCGGGCGCGGCGCGATCGCCAGCGTGCTGCCCAGGTACGCCGCCGACGGCAGCAGGCTGTAGAGCGCCGTGCAGTGGAACATGGGCAGGGCCAGCATGTGTACGTCCTCGTGCCGGAAGCCGTGCGCCACCAGGCAGTTCCTGACGTTGAAGACCAGGTCGCACTGGCGCATCATGGCGCCCTTGGGCTTCCCGGTGGTGCCGGAGGTGTAGGCGATGACGGCCAGGTCCTCGCCGCGGGGCTCGTGGTCCTCGAAGTCCTTCCAGTCATCACCCGCGATGACGTCGGCGAAGCGCGCGCTGCGGGCGGTGGCCGGCTCGGCCACGATGATGCGTTCGATGTCATCGGCGTCGCGCAGCCCCGCCTCGACCTGCGCCTGCACGCGTCCGTGCGTCACGAGAATACGGGCCTTGGTGTCGCCGAGGACGTGCGCCATCTCCTCCTCGCCGAGGCGGCAGTTGACGGCGGCGACCACCCCGCCCGCGCGCATGATGGCCCAGTACGTGAGGAAGTACTCGGCGCAGTTAGGCATCGCGACGGCGACGGTGTCTCCCTCGCCGAGGCCGAACCCGGCCTGCAGCGCGGCGGCCATCGACCCGCTCAGGCGGTCGGCCTCCTGGTAGCTGTAGGACCGGCCCCCGCAGATGGCCGCGGGCTTGTGGGGAAAGCGCGAGACGGTGGTGCGCCAGTACTCGACGATGTTGGTCATCTCAGGGCCCGCCAACTGAACGCCCTCCCGCTCTCGGCCGCCGGCGCCGCTCGTCTACTCGCCGAGCTTGTAGATGTGCACCGCGTACGGCTCGAAGACGTCGCCGATCTCGCCACTGTCCGTCGCCATCACCACCCGGCGCTCGAAGAGCACGTCTACCTCCTCGCCGGCCTGCGCGCCGATGTCGAAGGCCATCGCGGCAGTAGTGTCCTCGGCGTTCGCCGCCACCACGTACCTCGCGCCCTCGTACTCCCACGCGGCCATGCGCACCGGGCTGTCGTACTCGAGCTCGACCGGCTCGGGGTCGGTCTCCAGCAGCATGGGCGCCAGCCAGGTCAGCTCGCGGTTGGTCTCCACGATGGCGTCCCACAGCTCCGGCGCGTCGCGCTGGATGCGGTACGACGGGCGCTCGCCACGGGCGGGCAGGCCCCAGGCGTGGTAGGCGAGGCCGTCGGCGCCGGCGATCAGCGCCAGGTAGACCATCGCCCGGTGCTCCTGCGGCGTGGGAGGCCTGCTGTCGGGCCGCACTGCGAGGGTCCGGTCGTCCGACCAGCCGTAGCCCGCGGACTGGATGACCGCCCACACGGGCTTGCGGTCACCCACGGCGCGCCGGCCCATGGCCACGGCGTCGGAGACCATGGTCAGCGGCCAGCGGGGGACGGGCTCGGACCAGGCGAGCACCACGTCGGCGACCGTGGCGTAGTCCTCCATGGTCGCGTTCGCGCGCAGGGCCAGGAGGATGGGATGGTGCCGGTCGATTTGCGCGACGGCCGGGTAAGGGCCGGCGGTCGACTCCACGTAGGCCTGGCCAAGCACCTGGACGGTCACGGCGGCGGTGTCGGGCAACTGGATGCCGTACCAGCCCAGTAGCGCCTCGTGGCGGATGAACTTCTCGACGTTGTTCCGCCAGGACAGGCCGTCGAGCACCGGCGAGGCGATGGCGATCTGCAGGCCGGCGTCGCGGGCGCTGTTGGCGTAGCGGTAGCTGACCGAGTGCGAGGGCGTGATGACGAAGTTGAAGCCCGCCTCCGCCGCGGTAGGCAGGTCGCTCTCGTTGGTGACGCGGTAGACACCCAGAGGGAAGGCCGCCTCACCGTTGACCCACAAACGGTGCGCGACGTCGTAGGCGACCTCAGTATCGGCGTGCGGGGCCCGCACCAGCGGCAGGCTCAGTGTCTGCTCGTGCCGGCCGACGCGAGCCGTCACGTCCACCCGATACTCCTCGCTCAGCATGCCCTCGGCCGACAGCGTCAGCCGCCACGGCCCGGCCATGCCGCGGTCGCTGAGCAGTTCGGGCTCGGCGGCCTCGGCGCCGGTCCCGACCAGGCGGCCGGAGATCTCGACCCGGCGCGCGATCTCCTCGGTGGCGTTGAGGCGGCCCTCGACCACGATGTGGGCGGTGGGGACGGTTGACAGCACCATCGAGCGGAAGGCGGGCTCCACGATGCGCGCATCGACCAGTCCCGGCACCTGGCGCTGCCAGGCCTGGTGGATCTCGTCCGGCTCGGCGCCACAGAGCACGACCTTCAGGTCATGCGGGCCGTGGAAGTCAATGGTATAGCGCGCCTCGAGCGTGCGCGCCTCGCCGGCCCCGAGCCGGCACTCGGTCGCCTCGCGGCGCTTGCGCCCGCTCTCCTGGGTCGCCTCGATCTCCAGGCGGATGGGCATCTCGCGCTCGGTGATGTTGCGCACCTGGCAGCGCACGCCTCGGACGCGGGGCAACTCAACGAGCGTCCCGGCGTCCTCAAGCTCGACCTCCACCTCGCTGCCCACCACACGCACGGACAGGCCGTCGAAGAGGACTTGGCCGCCGCCGAGCACGCGCAGGACCACGACCAGGTCGCGGGCCCCGGAGGGCATGGTCAGGTGGGTGGCGTAGCGCATCCAGTCCCTGGTCTCGCCCAGCGTGTGCGACTCGCTGAGCAGCTCGGGGGTGAGGAACTCGCGCTCCGTGAAGCCCTCGGCGTAGGTGGCCAGCGTCACCTGCACCTGCGGGTGATCGACGGTGCGGAAGAAGCATGAGAAGATGATTTCAGGGCCCTGCAGGTCGCTGACGTCAATGGGGCGGCAGTAGGCGGCGAAGTTCGCGGGGAAGACGGGGGCCTGCAGCTTCAGGCACCGGCGGCCGACGCGGGCGCCACCGGTCACCTCGCCGCTCCCGATATGGTCCCCGACGAGCGTGTCGCCGCTGAAGTCGTGATACGACCAGCTCTCAGGGACGTCCCCGGCGGTCGGGCCCTCGAAGCTGCCGTTGCGCAGCAGGTTCTGGGCTCGGGCCGGCGCGGAGATGCAGACCGCCAGAACTAGCGCCAGCACCCCCGCAACGATGACATCTGGTGTGCGCTTACGAGACAATGGCTATCGCCTCCACTTCCAGCCTTGCGCCCAGCGGCAGCGCCGCCACCTGGATGGTGGAGCGTGCCGGCGGGGCGTCGTCGAAGTACTCAGCATAGATCCCGTTGAACCCGGCGAACTGCTCGATGTCGGCCAGGAAGACCGTCGTCTTCACCACATTGTCGAGGTCGCTGCCGCAGTCCTCCAGCAGCGTGCGCAGGTTGTCGAGCACCTGGCGCACCTCGACCTCGAACTCGCCCTCGACCAGCTTGCCGGTCTCCGGCGACAGGCCGATCACGCCCGAGCAGAAGATGAAGTCGCCGGCGCGGACGGCCTGGGAGTACGGCCCGACCGCGGGCGGAATGCGGTCACTCGACAGCGCCTGCCTGTCACCCACGGCGCTTCCCACCGCCTGCGCCTGCTCGGTCTCGGTGCGTTCCGCCTCATGCCCCGGGGAGGGCGCGTCGCGGATTCGCTCCGGCGTCGCGCCCGCGTCCACCAACAGCCTCTCCGCAGCCGTGCCCTCGGCGAGCGCCAGCCCGATGAGCAGATGCTTGGTACCGATATGCTGCGTTCGGTCGTCCAGGCCGAGCCGCCTGGCCTCGGCGTAGGATGTCTGAAGCGCGCGCTGCACCGGGACAGTGAAGCTGACCTCGCCGGCCAGGTCCTCGCTCGTCCCGGGCTCGATGCCCTTGCGGACGTCCGCTGCGAGTTGCTCGAGGTCCACGCCCAGTGACTCCAGGACGTCGATCGCGCCACACTCGTCCTGGCGCAGCAGGCCCAGCAGCAGGTGCTCGGTCGAGATAAGCTCATTCCGCACCCGCTCCGCCTCCTCGTGCGCAGCCAGGATGGCCTTACGCGCCGTCTGCGTGAACCGCTGCCACAGCTCCATGGTGCGCCTCCGCTAGCTTGCGTCTCTGTCCTCTGCCTGTCGCCCGCGTGCCCACACGACCCTACGGACCAGCCGCCCCTTGCTGGTCAGATCGGCGACGCCGATGACCTCCGCGCCCACGCGGGCAATCCAGTCACGCACGTCCTCGACCGTGACCACGGCCACCAGCCGCGCGACCTCGACGGCGCGCTCCACGAGACCCCGGCAGACGTGCTCGATGCGCGTCGAGGCGCGACCGTACGGCAGGTCGAGCACGGCGCCGTCGAAGCGACCGCATAGATCGCGGCCGTCGGCGACGACGAGTTCGGCCCTCAGTCCGTGATGACACAGATTCGCGGCCGCGTGTTCCACCAGCCGCGGATTGATATCGCAGCCAACCGCCCGCACGCCCATGTCGGCGGCCTCGGCGAGCACGGTCCCGACGCCGCAGCACGGGTCGATCAGCGCGTCGCCCGGCGCCGCCACCAGGTTCACCAGCGCCCGCGCCAGGCGCGGCGGCAGGGCGGCGCAGTACTGGTGTGGTCGCTGCTCATGGCCCGACCAGCCGCGCGTGGTCCCCGACACCAGCTCCCCCAGCAGCCACCGCCCCGGCTCGGCGACGACCACCGCCTCCGCCGCGGGACGGTCCAGGTCGGGACCGCCCTCGATGACGTCGGCCACCATCCGCTGAATGTCGTCCGAGCCCGGAGCATCCACGCCGCGCAGTTTGTGCACGCGCACTCGGAAGCGCTCCATGCCCAGACGCAGCTTCCTCGTGTAGTCGAGCAATCCTTCGAGGTCCGCCGCACTCGCGAGCAGTCGGCAGCACTCTGCCACGTACGCCGCGCGCTGCACGTCAACGCCCACCCGCGCCCACGCGATGCGCTCGACGTCGGCGGACCCGCCGGCCGCCGCCGTTGGCGGCGCGGGGTCGCCGGTCAGCGCCCTGAACTCCAGCGCCGCCAACTCGTGATAGTCGGTCGGCGGCGTCAGGCGGTAGAAGTAGGGGAGCGGCGCGCCCGCGCTCATCCGTCCACCCCCAGCAGCGTGCACTCTCCCACGACCTCCCACGGCGCGGGCCCGGTCTGCTCGGCCAGGTAGTCTTCCAGCGACAGCCCCTCGGCCTGGAGCGCTCGCGCGAAGTCGCCCGGACCCCCGCCCGCCGCCGCCGCGATCACCGGCGCCAGCTCCCGGCCACCACGGCCCAGCACGGCCTGCACGGCGCCCCAGCGGGCGGAGGAGATGCGAACGCGGACGCGCGTGCGGGAGTCGAGCGCGCGCCGCAGCTTTTTCAGCCGCCGCCTGACCGTCCCCGGATCCGGGACTGCCACCCGCGCCAGCTGCGTGTGCGGCTTGGGCACCAGCGTGCCGATGGCAACCGTGAAGCGCAGGCTGGAGAACTCGCACTCGAGCCGGTCCACGTAGTCGGCGATCTGCAGCGCGGCCTCGTCGGTCTCGCCCGGGATGCCCACCATGAAGTAGAGCTTGACTTGGGTGAGCCCCGCCTCGGACGCCGTCGCAATGGCGGCGCGAACCGCCTCGTAGTTCATGCCCTTGCCGATGACCCGCGCCAGCTCGGCGTCGGCGGTCTCAGGCGCGAGCGTGATGCTGCGCTGGCCGCCGGCCGCCAGCGCCGCCGTCAGCTCGGGCGTCACGCCTTCAGCGCGGAGCGACGAGGTCGAGACGCGGCCGCCCATGGCCACGATCTCGGCCGCGATCGCATCGATACGCGGATGATCGGCGACCGCGGCGCCGACCAGGCCGATCCGGTCGGTGAACCGCAGGCCCAGGCGGGCGCTGTCGAGGATGTTCTCGGCACTGCGCGTGCGCACGGGATGGTAGATGCGCCGCGCCAGGCAGAACCGGCAGCCGCGCGGACAGCCGCGCCCGGTCTCTACGAGGAAGGTGTTCGGGAACTCCGAGCGCGGCGTCAGGATGGCGGTGGTCGTGGACGCCGCATTGAGGTCGTCGAGGGCCACGCGCTCGACAGGCGGCTCCCGAGCGACGGACGGGACGTAGAAGCCCGGGATGGCGGCCAGCCGCTCGAGCGCCGCGCGCCGGCCCGCCGGCTCGGTGAGGTCCTCGGCCAGGAGGGCATCGATGAGAGCATCGAGGACCGGCTCGACCTCGCCCGCGAACAGTGCGTCGGCGAAGGGCGCGAGCGGCTCGGGATTCGAGGTGACCGCCGGGCCGCCGATGATGATCAGCGGTGCGTCTGCGCTGCGCTCGTCGGCGAGGGGCGCGACGCCGCCGTCGCGCAGCGCCGTCGGGATGTTCAGCCAGTCGAGCTCGAAGGACGAGGTGATGGCGATGAGGTCGAAGGCGCCCAGCGCGGTGTCGTGCTCGAGCGAGCGCAGCGTGCCGTCGCGGGGCCGGCCGTCCTCGGGGATGCCGGGGTAGAAGGCGCGTTCGCACAGCACCTCGGGCCGGGCGCTCAGCAGATGGTGGAGGCCGTGCAGCGCGAGGTTCGCCATGCCCACCGCGTAATCGTTGGGGAACAGCAGCGCCACGCGCAGGCGGCCGGTTGCCGCCGCCTCACCGTGGACGTGGACCTCGTCGGCCAGGATCTCTCGTCGATAGGCCGGCACGCGTTCCCTCCGGACGGTTTGCTCCCGGGGACGACTATACACGACGCGGTCGAATGCCGACAAGCTTGACTGCGCGGCGGCAGCCGCTATGATGGCCCGAGGTGCGTCCGCCGGATCGATCCGCGCCTGGCGATGGCCCGGCGCCGAGCCCGATAGGAGTGAGCGACGATGGACACGACGGGAGTTGGAGTGGCGGTGCTTGTGCTCCTGCCGATCATTGCATGTGGCGCGTCGCTGTTCGAGGATCAACTCGTAGTCCCCGTGCCGGTGAAGTGGCATGGGCCCCGG
>JALGUI010000667.1 GCA_029820915.1 Candidatus Zipacnadia bacterium
GCGATGTCGGCACAGCGATCCATCGAATGCCTCAGTTCATGTCCTCAGCACACCGGGGCCTCGCGGCTCCCGTGTTGTTCGGAGGGCGCATCTTCAGATGCGCCGCCGTTGGCCATCGACGGGAATGACCCTGCGGGCCACCCCCGACGAGGGCGTCGTGAGACCGCACGCGGCCTCCAGGACAACGGCAACGGCCGACGTCGGTCGTTCGCCGTGCCTTCAGGAGGGGCGACGTTCCCACGTCGCCCGGCCGTGGCCTTGTCGTTCGTTCACTGGAGTGCCTAAAGGCGCCCGGGCAGGAGTGCCCGGGCCACGGAACGGCACGGCAATCCGCCTGACCCGCACCCACGGCTCAATCCGCCGCCTGCGCCGGATCGCGGATCACGCTCGCGGTAAGCAGGTAGACCGGGTTGAGGATCGCGCCGCCCTCGCCGACACGAGCCAGCGCCACCGTCTCGCCCTCGGCCACGCGCAGCAGCACCCGCAGCGAGGTCTCGGACTCCTCGGCCTCCGCGCGGTGATCGTACGTCCACAGGTCCATCTGCAGCGACAGGAGGTCGCCGGGCAGCACCCGCGCGACGCAGCCGAGGCCCGTGCCGACGTCAGCCGCGCCATCATCGTCCGTGTCCGTCTCGAACGCGATCTGGCCCGGCATACCGTTCATGAGTGTGACGTGCGGCTCACTCAGGACGGTGCCGGTCTCCACAAGCGCCGCCACCTCCTCAGCGGTCATCCGCGGGAAGATCGCGACCTGCGGCAGCGCGACCGTCGGCCCGCCCGGCTCATCCACCGCCAGCGCGAAGCCGAGTACGCTCGGGTCCTGGAGGTCGAGCCACATCGTCGCGACCTCGATCTGCGGCCGCGGCAGGTCCAGCAGCGCTATCATCTCGCGCAACTCGTCGATTGCTTGCTCTGTCCCCGTCGCGCGGATGGCGTTCTCCGCCGGCACCGCCTCGATCTCCTCGATTCCGGCGGGCAGGCCGGGAGCGGGCTGGTACGCCGACGCGCGCCACTCAGGGAGTTCCCCCGTCAGCAGCTTGTGCAGCTCACCGGCATTCTCGAAGCGGAGCGGGATGGTGATCTCGGCGGCACTCGCCGACACGGCGAGCAGAACGGTCAGGCAGATCACGATCAGTGCGGTGCGCTTCATGGCGTGTCCCCCTTCTCGACGGTTTCGCGAGCGTTGGGAGGTCCCTTCGCCCCCCCCCCGACGAATCTCCTTCGTCTGCCGCGCGACCTGACGAACGACCACGGCCGGGCGCGCAAGGAAGCGCGCCCCTCCGTACGGCCCCGGCAACGGGGCACGAGCAAGACCGCCCGTGCCACGGAACGGCTCACGCCAATGGCAATGTGTCTGCCATGCAAACGCCCCCGCGCCGGCTCAGTTCCAGTCGCCGACGCGGTTGTTCGCCTCCGTGATCTCGGCGATGGCGCCCTCGGAGTCGAGCAGCACGATCGCGGGCTGCGCGCCCGCAGGCAGGTCGATGCGCACGGTCGCGGTCTTCGGCTGCAGGTCGAAGGGTGCCTCGAGCGCCGGAACCTGCGCGGTCGCGATCTCGCCCGCCTCGCCCAGTACCTGCAGCACGCTCGCCGGCGCCGCCGAGCCGCCGATGTTGTGCACGGTCACGGTCAGCGTGTTGCCCTCGCGCGTCACGTCGCCCGGGTCGATGGCCAGGTCCGGACGCCTGCGGATGTCCTCCAGCTCCTCGAGCAGCGTCAGCTCGATGACCACCGTCTGGCCGGGCCGCGCGGTGAAGGGCAGTGCCCCGTCATAGCGCCACAGCTCCTGCTCGCCGGTCGCGATCTGGGCGTCGGGGCGCTCGTCGTCATCGGTGTCCACGCCCACGGTCACCTGGTAGCGCCCGTGCGGCAGTCGCCACACGCGCATGGTCATCGGCGTCGGCTCGTCGTGGAAGCTGTAGACCAGCGCCTTGAGGTGATCGGGCCGGGCGTCGAGCACCGCCGCCGCGTAGTCCAGCCCGCCGCCCTCCCAGCTCACCCAGTGCCCGGGCACGTGCGACTTGCCCGAGGTCCAGTCGCCGAGGTAGAGCCGCGAGAGCAGGTCGCGGCCGGGCACCGGGATGCGGTCGGTGAAGGGCTCGGCCTCGGTGAGCAGCCAGCGGTTGCGGATCTGCTGGCGCACGACCTCCTTCAGCTCCTCGACCAGCCAGCTCCGGTCGCCGGTCACGCGCCACGCATCGTAGAGCGCGG
>JALGUI010000668.1 GCA_029820915.1 Candidatus Zipacnadia bacterium
TCAAGGAGGACGCCGACCCCACGGAGGCCGCCTCTGAGGCGGGGCTGCTGTAGCGTTCCGTGCTGACACCGGCGCGAGGGCGGGAGAGAGCGATGCTTCAAGCACTGACGCGGTGGGCGACGCTGTTGTGCGCGCTGGCGCTGCTGGCCGGCCCCGGCGCCCACGCGGAGACGCTGACCGCCACCGGCACGGTCCTCATGCCCGACGGTGAGCCGGCGGCGGGGGCCGAGGTCTTCGTGTTCTGGTTCTTCAGCAACGCCGACGGCGAAGTTGACCAGGTTGAGGCGGAGACCACGACCGCCGAGGATGGCATCTTCGAGTTGACGGTTGAGGGCCAGGGCGACTCGATCCGAAGTTGGCCCGTCGGCGCGATGCTTGAGGGCTACGGCCTGGGCTGGACCGCCACCGAGCCTGACCGCCTGCACGATCTGACCATACGCCTGCACGAGGGGACAACCGTCGCCGGCCGGGTGGTTGACCCGACGGGGCAGCCCGTCGAGGGCGCGACCGTGATGGTCCAGGAGGTCGGAGGCGATGAGGATTCCTCCGACTCGATCTATCCGCCGCAGCGTCTCGCCAGCGAGACAGACGCGGACGGGCGCTACGAGTTCCCAGGCATGCCGGTCGGCAAGCAGGTGCGACTGTCGGCGTACTCGTCGGGCTTCGCGCCCTGCTACTTCGTTCGCGGCAAGGCCGAGGAGATGAGCGACCGCGAGATCACGCTGGAGCCCGGCGGCGCCATCACCGGGCGCGTGGTCCGCGAGGGTGAGCCGGTGCCGGGCGTGCGGATTCACGCCCGGCGGGAAGAAGGGTACCACGAGCGTGCCTGGGCCACCACCCGCGAGGACGGGAGCTTCGCCATCGACCAGATGAAGGCCGGCCGGGATCCAGACGGTCTACGTCGATCCACCGGAGAGCTGGACAGCCGCCCCCGTACGCCACGTGAACGCGCCCGTGGGCGAGCCCATCGACGTCGGAGAGATCGAGCTGATCCGCGGCGGGGTCGTCAACGGCCTGGTGAGCGACCGCGAGACGGGCGAGCCCGTGACGAAGGTCGCCGTGACGGCTTACCCGTCCGAAGAGGACTTCCCCTTCGCCGGCCTCTGGACGACGTACGCCGACGCGGATGGGCACTACGAGCTGCGTCTGCCGCCGGGGCGCTACTGGCTGCACGGCGACGGCCGGGGCGCAGGCTATCAGTACCGCGGCGACGAGCCCTGGCTGCACGAGGTGGAGGTCGCCGACGGGCAGAGCGTCGAAGGCTTCGACATGTCGCTGACTCCAATCGAGGCGCACACTGTGACCGGCGTTGTCGTGGACGAGGATGGCCGGCCGGTCGAGGGCGCGCTGGTGAAGGCGGCCGGAGGGGTGCGCGGCGAGGCGCAGACCGACGCGGAGGGACGCTTCCAGATCGCCGGCGAGGGCGAGGGGATGACTGCGCTGCTCGCCATCGACCAGCGGCGCGGTCTGGTCGCTCGCGCGGTCGCGCACAGCATCGACGACGAGCCGCGCATCACGCTCGGCCCGGGTGCGTGGGCCACGATTCGCCTGGTCGATCCCGAGGGGAATGGCATCGCGCGACAGCCCGTGAACTGCAGGTACAGCGTCTGGGACCAGGCCCGCACTTACGGGCGAACGCTGTACCTTCCGAAGCAGTTCACGGACCAGGACGGCCGCGTGAGGCTGGGGCCGCTGCCCTCCCGCGTCGAGCTCGAGGTCTGGTGGTACGGCGCCGCGGAGTTCATCACCCGCGAGGACTGGGGGGAAGGTTTCACGCTCCAGCCCGGCGAGGAGCGCGACGTCGGGCGGGTGGTCGTCGATCGGGCCGGAGCGACGATCACCGGACGCGTGCTTGACGTGGATGGCAATCCGGTGGCCGAATGCCTCGTCATCGACATGATAGGCGAGGCCGAGACCCGCACCGATGAAAGCGGCCGCTTTGAGGTGACGGGGCTGCCCTTCATCCGTGACGGCGTCCGGCCGACCACGGCGTATCGCGCTTTCATCGTAGCGGGGCTGCCAGAGGGGGGCGTCTACGGGGCCCTGCCGGACTTCGAGGTCTCGTGGGAGTTCCCGGCGGACCTCGCTCTCGAAGCGCCGGGCTCGCTGGCCGGACGGCTGGTCGGCGCCGACGGGACCCCAATGGCGGGTGACCGCGTCGAACTCAGTCCGGTCTACTACGGGCCGGTGTTCCGTGTCAGTGCGTCGCGTTTCGGCGATGTGCTCCTGGAGGGCCACGCGGACACGGACGAGGACGGCCATTTCCGGTTCGACGGCCTCATCCCGGGCGTGAGGTACCGGGCATACTGGCGAGACGCGAGAGGCATCGGCCTTCCGGTCACCGACGAGATCGTCACGGACCCAGGGAACAAGATCGACCTCGGCGACGTTAGCCCGAACCAGTAGGCTAATGCTTGGTGGTGGAAGTTCGCGGGCTGCAATTTGCTCCTAACGGCATGTGCAGGTGAGGTCGCTCCGCGACCTCGGCGCCCATCGCCCGGGTCTGCCGCCGCCCGCGCTGCTCGTGCCGCTGGGGAACGGGACGGACGGCGTGCTGAAGGGCGGCGCGGTCGTCAAGGAGGACGCCGACCCCACCGACCCCGCGCGCGAGGCGGGGCTCCTCGGACCGGCGGGATAGTCGCGGCGCGCGCGCACCCGAGCGCACCTTGACTGCAATGCCGCAACTGCCCCGCTCGATCGGCCTCTAACTGCTTGCCTGATGAACGGCGCTCGAAGGGGGCAATGCCATGCGTGCGCGAGAGATGTACCTCCTGGGCGTTCTCCTCCTGGTCGCGTCGGCAGCCAGCGCTCAGATGATCACGGGGACGGTATTGCTGCCTGATGGGCAGGCCGCGGCAGGGGCTGAGGTCCATGCCTACGGGCTCGGCTTCCCCGAACCATTCCGCGCTCAGACGGCGACCGGACCTGACGGCCGCTCCACGCTGAGCATCAACCTCAACCGGCTGTTCGGTGAGCTTG
>JALGUI010000669.1 GCA_029820915.1 Candidatus Zipacnadia bacterium
TCTCCAAACGGCGAGCGGCGTCCCCGATGGCCGGCCCGCGAAGCGTCTCCAAACGGCGAGCGGCGTCCCCGACGGCCGGCCCGCGAAGCGTCTCCAAACGGCGAGCGGCGTCCCCGACGGCCGGCCCGCGAAGCGTCTGCCACGCCGTTGGTGGGACAGGCATTCCTGCCTGTCCGTCGTTGCGGGGGGCGACGCGCATGACCGCCTCGCGCACCGTAGGCATCGACCTCGGCTCCCGCACCACGGAGATCGTCGCCCTCGACGGCGACCGCATCGCCTTCTCCGAGGTCTTCGACACCGGCCATGACCCGCTGAGCCGCGTGAGCGAGTGCCTGGCTCACCTCGACCGCTGCCCGACCGTGGCCACCGGCTACGGCCGGCACCTGCTGCGCGAACGCTTCGGCCATGACACCGTGACCGAGATCAGTACCTGCGCGCGCGGCGTCGCGCGCATCCGCCCCGACTGCCGCCTGGTCATCGACATCGGCGGGCAGGACTCGAAGGTCATCCTGGTCACGCCCGGCGGTGGCTTCGACGACTTCGTCATGAACGATCGCTGTGCGGCCGGCACGGGCCGCTTCCTCGAGGTCATGGCCACCGCGCTGGGGTACTCGATCGACGAGTTCGGCCCCGAGGCCCTCGCCGCCGACCGGCCCGCGAAGATCAACTCCATGTGCACGGTCTTCGCCGAGTCCGAGGTAGTGTCGCTGATCACCTCGGGCGAGGACCGGCGGCGCATCGCGCTGGGCCTGCACCACTCGGTGGTCGATCGAGTCGCGGCGATGGTGCCCGCGGATGCGGCCACGGGCGAGGCGATGCTGGTCGGGGGTGTAGCGAAGAATCCGTGCATCGCGGCGGTGCTTGAGGCCCGCCTGCGCTGCGCCGTCGGCATTCCCGACGAGCCGCAGATCGTCTCGGCTCTCGGCGCCGCGCTCATCGCGCGGGAACGGGCCGAGGCGGGCGAGGCATAGGCTCACCGGCGCGCAGGCTCAGTCCTTCTCCGGGCTGGCCTGGGGCGGAAGGCATGCCCGGCGCTGGCGACGAAACGACCGCCCGCAAGGGAGGCCGGCACCATGAGGCGATTGTGCGCTCTAGCTGTCCTGCTGGTCGTGTTCGCCCCGGCGGGCGCGTGGTCCGACGACGGCGGGCCGTCCGGCGAAGAGTTCGTGCGTGGCATGACGGTGAGCTTCCCGGGCACGCAGGCGCTGCGCTTCCGGATCCTGTCCGAACCGCTGCCGGACAAGGGCCAGGGCGGGCCGGTGACGGAGCTGCAGCTCGGCCCGCCGCTGGACCTGTGGGTGCTGGGGCCCGACGAGAACCGTCTGGCGGTCGAGGGCGCGACGCTCACCGACCCGGCCGGGCAGGCGGTGGCGCCGCGCGAGCCGGGCCACTGGCGCATCGACCGCCCACCGCTGGGCTACCTGACGCTCGAGGTGCCCGCGACCGGAAGCGCGTGGCGGCTGTGGTCGGCCTTCCACCCGTTCATGGTGGCGCTGGAGGAGCCGGTGACGGTGCTGGTGGGCGAGCGGCCCGGCGCGGTGTTCCTGCATCCGTCAGGCGAGCGCCTGGACTTCGCCGAGCCGGGGGAGGCGACGATCAGCCCCGGCGAGGGCGCCCACTGGGCGGCCTTCGCGCCGTGGGACCTGTTCGACCCGTCGCGGCCGCGCGTGGAGATCGAGGGGGAGACGACGCTGCGGCCGGGCGAGCGTCTGCAACTGCGCGCGGTGACGACCGACCCGGACGATGACGTGGCGCGCATCACCTGGCGCCTGCCCGACGACCGCGCCGCGGAGGGGGCCGAGCTTGATCTGCCGGTGAGTGACTTCGCGGCCTTCACGGTGAGCGTGGTCGTCGAAGATGCTCAGGGCGGGACGGCGTCGGCCGAGGTCATGGTGACGCCACCCGCGCCGCACGAGGTCGAGCTGCCCGGCATGGTCATCGTGCAGGCCGAGGACTTCGCGGCCCAGGAGGGTGGCGCGGTCGAGGTGACCGACCGCGGGCACAACGTCGGCCGCATGATCACCAAGTGGCACCAGGACCTCGGCCACTGGCTGGAGTGGAGCTTCCCGGTCGAGCAGGCCCGGCGCTACGCCATCTACGCACGCTACGGCTCGGGCGGCACGGAGCCGCGCCGGGCGCTGACCATCGACGGTGAGCCGCCGGACGCGGCCTTCGAAGACATCACCTTCGAGCCGACCGGCGGCTACGG
>JALGUI010000670.1 GCA_029820915.1 Candidatus Zipacnadia bacterium
GGCGGGCCGGCTCTTCGCGTTGGAGGCCGAGGCGGGCACGCTCACCAGCGATGACGTGCACGTGGTGCGCGTGGCACAGCCGTCGGCGACGGAGGTCACCGTCGAGTTCGCCGCCGATGAGCCGGCGCCGATCGGGGGGCGGCTGACCCTCGCCTGGCATGGCGCGGCGGAGATCGGCATGACCGTCGGGGTGACGAACCGGGGCGATGCGCCCCTGCGCGGGTCCCTGACCCTCACCCCACTGCCGGGCGTGGTCATCGACACCATTCCCGAGAACGTGTGGCTCTTCTACCCGGGCTTCGGCACGCTCATCACGAACGAGCCGTTCTACGAGGACAGTCTGCACTCGGATCACCTTCCGCTGCAGCTTGTGGCGGCCTGGTCGCCCCAGCGCGGCGGCGGGCTCTACGTCATGGGCCACGATACGCAGCCGGTGCGCGATACGCACTTCGTGCTGGAGAAGTACCTCAGCCGCGTCACCGCCGCCACCCGGTACCTCTACCTCGACGTGGCGCCGGGTGAGAGCGCGGAGATGCCCGAGGTGGCCGTCGGGGCGTACCTCGGCGACTACCGTGAGGCGCTGGCCGCATACCGGGACTGGATCGCGACCTGGTACACGCCCACGGCCTCGCATCCCGACTGGTTCCGGCGCATCTGCACCTTCATCGGCGTCACGCCGACGCTGTCGATGTTTCTCGACGAGAGCGGGCGCATGGACCTGTCGCCGCACATCGAGGCGATGGCCGAGCGGCTCGGGCCGATCGACTACCTGCACGTCTTCGGCTGGTTCCACTCGCCGGAGCACGGCAGCCACGGCGACTACTCGCACTACGAGCTGCTCGGCGGCGAGGAGGCGTGGCGCGGGGCACTGGCCGAACTCGAGCAGCAGGGCGTGCGCACCGGCCTCTACCTCGACCCGCTGCTCATGGACGAGAAGGCGGAGGCCGCTACGGCGGCCGCGAACTGGAAGATCATCGGCGCCGACGGAGACGTGACCGGCTGGTCGGCGGGCAACTTCTACACGTGCGCGGCCGTGCCGGAGTGCCGCCGTTACTGGGCCGACACCTACGAGCGCGTGGCGCGGACCTTCCCCGCGAGCGGCCTGTACATGGACCAGGTGGGCTACTGGAACCCGGCGTCCTGGGTCTGCCACAACCCCGACCACGACCACCCCATGCCCGCGGGCATGCGCGTGAGCCAGGCGCCGCTGGTGCGCGAGATCCGCGAGGCCGTCAATCGCGTGGACGCCGGCCGCGTGAACTACTCCGAGTTCGTGCCGACGGAGATCATGACCCAGTGGCAGGACGGGGCCTTCACGCACAACCACCGCTTCGAGTGGGAGCGGCCGAGCACGTTCCTCGTCAACCCGATCTACTGGGCGGTGCCCGAGGTCAAGTGCTTCGAGATCTACGCCGGGAACGGCAACATCGTGTGGGAGAACGTGCGGCTGCCGCTGCGCCTGTTCTGGGGTCGCGAGACCCTCTACATGGCGGGCGAGCCGACGGAGTACGCCCCGGAGACCGCCGCGGTCATCCGCCGCATCAACGAGCTGTGGCATCGCTACCCGGAGGCCTTCGCCACGACCGCGCCGGAGTTCCTGGTGCCGACGCTGCAGCGCGGCGTGTACGCCAACCGCTTCCCGGCCGGGGGCTATGACATCTACATGCTGTTCAACGACCTGCCCTGTACGGCTGAGGGTCTCATCATCGAGGTGCCGCACCGCGATGGCGCGAGCTACCTCGAGGCCTGGGAGGACGCCGCGCTCAAGCCGGAGGTCGCGGACGGCCGGGCGCGCATCTCGCTGACCATCCCCCCGAAGCAGGTGCGCGTGATCGTCGTGGAGGGCGGCTGACGCAGGGTCGTGGAGGTGGCGAGGAAGATGAGCGTCAGGATCGTCTCGGTGGCGTTGGTGGCGGCGATGGCCGCGTGCCCGGCCTGGGCCATGTGGGAGGACTGCGAGGGCCTCCCCGAGTGGCTGCACCGTGGCGCGGTGCGGTTCTCGAACGGCATGGGCGAGCCCTTCGATCAGCGGCTGCTGGAGGCTGACTTCGGGGCGTGGGGGATCACGCTGCTCTACTCGCAGGACAGCGCCTACTCGCCGCCGCGCTACCCGCGGCCGGAGTTGATCGAGCGGTACTTCGAGAGCTGCGGGATGCGCCGGTCGTTCTACATCTGCCCGACCACCCTGTACCCCAGCGACCACAACGCC
>JALGUI010000671.1 GCA_029820915.1 Candidatus Zipacnadia bacterium
CGGCTCCTGCACGCGGAACCACTCCGCGCCGATCTGCGACGTGACATCGACCTGCAAGTCCCGGTTGGTGGCGATGGTGACGAGTGAATCGCCCTGGAAGCCGATGGCGAGGTCGTCGCCCTGGAGCACGCAGACCTCGGCGTCCTGGTAGGCGATGGCGAGCTCCCCAAGCGGCCCGCCGAAGTCGGCCGTCACCACCTCGCGGTCGGCGCCGATGCGCTGACGGCAGCTCATCGTCCCTGCCGCCGCGTCGAGGACGTAGGTCGCCCCGCTGGTGGTCACGGTGAAGACCTGGCCATCCTGGGCCGCGTCCTCGACGGCCATGCCGAAGCGGCTCGGGCGCCCCTCGAAGACCACGGCGTCGGGCAGCTCCCACTCGGGCGCGTCGGGGTAGCGCACCTCGCGGATGCTCACGCTGTCGAGGTAGACACGATCGGCGCCATCGCGGATCAAGATGACGAGCTGGACGCCGCCCAGGTCGGCTCGGTTCGAGCGGAACACGCCGGAGTACTCGCGCCAGTCGCCCCTGCCCTCGCCGGTGCGCAAGGTCACGGGCATGGCGCGGCCGGCGGCCCACTGCGGCGAGCTCATCAGGCGCTCCCCGGGAGCCGCGTACCAGTTGCAGTGCACGTAGACGTATCCCTGGCCGGTCTCACGTCGCGCGGCCGTGCGGAACTCGTAGTACGTGAACGGCTTCAGTGGGATGAAGCTCTGCACTATCCATTTCGACTCGCCATCGGCGGTGTTGTCGATCACGCCGCAGTGCTCGCCCTCGTAGGCGCCCTCATCGAGGACCTGCGGCGCCGAGCTCCAGCCCTCGCCGCCGTCCTCGAAGCCCCCATTGGCCACCAGGTTCTCGCCCGGCTCCTACCTCCCCCGTCAGGCATAGGCAGATGCAGACCACTACGGTGGCAGACAGCGCTGTGGCATGGCGCACGGGTCTCACTCCTCTGTGTCGGCTGTGTCGTCAGGCGGGGCTCGCGATGGCCACTTCACTGCGAGGCGCATCGCGCCCTTGCATGTGTTGGCTCATTGCAGCGAGGCGGGGCTCGCGATGGCCACTTCACTGCGAGGCGCATCGCGCCCTTGCATGTGTTGGCTCATTGCAGCGCCGAGCACGAGCATCCGCATGGCGGTCACTTGTCCTCCCCCTGCGGCGGCCACGTCATCGGTATCGGCTCGCCGGTCGCGCGCCACTGCTGCTCCATGCGGTCGAGCTCGGCGAAGTAGTAGCCGAGGTACACCTCCTTCAGGTGGGACCTGGCCGGGTCCGTTGACTCGGGGTAGGCCCAGCGGCAGCGGCCGGCAGCGGCCGTTGAGCGAGAGCATCGTCTGGAGCTGCAGCCGCAGCGACGCGCGCTCCGCCTGCTCCAGGTCCTGCTGCGTGTAGTCCTCTGGCAGCGGCTCCACGACCATGTCGCCCGCCTTGAGCGTGGCGATGGTGTTGGAGATGTTCTGGGTGCCCACCACGTACCGCAGGTACGGGTCGCTCAGGCCGTTAATGAACTGGCCTTCGCCGCGCAGCAGGAAGGTCGCGTAGCTGTCGATGAACGGGCAGTACAGCTGGGTCATGCGCGCCGGCGGGTTGAGAGTGCAGTGCACGTAGATGGTCCCATCGCCAACGCGATCGCGCACGATGCGCATGGCGCGGTAGCAGTCGAACCACGAGTTCCAGGCCGGATAGCCGTCGAGGTACCAGCCGTCGAAGCCGTAGCGCCCGCGCGTGACGCGCAGGTCCTCGAGGAAGTAGTCCAGCGACAGCTTCAGCCAGTCGTAGCTGCTCGGGTGGCGGTAGACGATCGCCTCCATGCCCAGCTCGTGGGCCAGGTCGATGGTGGCCTGCAGCTTGTCGGGGGCGCCGACGTTGTAAGGCGCGGCATAGGACACGCCCGCGATCCGGTTGTAGATGCCGTTGAACATGAACAGCACGCTCGCGTGCTGGGCGTATTCCCGCAGCGCATCGGGCTTGGGCTCGGCGCCGGTGTTGACGATGCGCTTCTCGAACGACTCCTCCCAGTCGAACTCACGGCCCGGGAAGACCGCCAGTGCAAACATCTCGCGCGCGCCCACCTGCCAGCTCGCGGTCCACCCCGGCTCGCCGGTGTCCTGGTTCGGGCCCGACATCGTGGTGCCGCCGCTGTGCAACTCGGGCCGCGACCACGGCATCACGCAGAACCCGCCCTGCTGATCGATAGCCAGCAGGTAGGGCTCCTGCGCCCGGAACCACTCAGCCCCGATGGCCGAGGTCAGCGTGGCGTCGAGGGCCCGGTTGGTGGCGATGGTCACCAGGGAGTCGCCCTGGAAACCGATGGCGAGGTCGTCGCCCTCGAGCACGCACACCTCCTCGTCCCGGTGGACGATGGCGAGATCGCCGAGCGGGCCGCCGAAGTCGGCCGTCACCACCTCGCGTTCGGCGCCGATGCGCTGGTGGCAGCTCATCGTCCCTGCCGCCGCGTCGAGGACGTAGGTCGCGCCGCTGGTGGTCACGGTGAAGGTCTGGCCATCCTGGGCCGCGTCCTCAACGGCCATGCCGAAGCGGCTCGGGCGCCCCTCGAAGACCACGGCGTCGGGCAGCTCCCACTCGGGCGCGTCGGGGTAGCGCACCTCGCGGATGCTGATGTCGTCGAGGTAGACGCGGTCGGCGCCGACGCCGATGAAGATCATGAGCTGCACGCCGCCCAGGTCGGCTCGGTTCGAGCGGAAGACGCCGGAGTACTCGCGCCAGTCGCCCATCGCCTCGCCGGTGCGCAAGGTCACGGGGATGGCGCGCCCGGCGGGCCACTGCGGCGAGCTCATCAGGCGCTCTCCGGGGGCCGCGTACCAGTTGCAGATCACGCGGACGTATCCCTGGCCGGTCTCACGCCGCGCGGCCATCGAGAACTCATAGTACGTGAAGGGCTTGAGGGGAACGAAGTCCTGGATGACTTCCTTGGCCTCACCGTCCGCGGTACTGTCGATCAAGCCGCAGTGTTCGCCCTCGTACGCGCCCTCATCGAGGACCTGCGGCGCCGAGCTCCAGCCCTCGCCGCCCTCCTCGAATCCCCCGTTGACCACCAGGTTCTGGCCTACGACCTCAAGTCTGGGTCTCACGGCTCCCGCCTCCCACGTCAGGCAGACGAAGACCGCCGTGGCGACAAACAGCGCTATAACATGGCGCATGGGTCTCACTCCTCTGTGAGCGCGGAGCACGAGCATCCGCATGGCGATCACCTATCCTCCCCGTGCGGCGGCCAAGTCATGGGGATCGGCTCACCGGTCGCCCGCCACTGCTGCTCCATGCGGCCGAGCTCGGCGAAGTAGTAGCCGACGTACTCCTCCAGGTCGGACTCGCGCAGCGGCCAGCCGGGGTAGGCCCATCGGCAGCGGCCGTTGAGCGAGAGCATCGTCTCGAGTTGCAGTCGCATCGACGCCTTGTCCTCCGACCCGGCCGCCGCGCGCATCTCGTTGCCCTTGAGGGTCGCGATGGTGTTGGAGATGTTCTGGGTGTTGACCACGTAGCGCAGGTACGGGTCGGTCGGGCCGTCGATGAACTGGGCCTCGGCGCGCAGCAGGAAGGTCGCGTAGGAGTCGATGAAGGGGCAGTACAGCTCGGTCATGCGCGCCGGCGGGTTGAGCGTGCAGTGCACGTACACCGTCTCATCGCCCACCTGATCGCGCACCACGCGCATCGCCCGGTAGCATGCCATCCAATCCTCGAGATAGCCGTCGAAGTACCAGCCGTCGAAGCCGTAGTAGGCGCGGCTCACGTCCAAGTCCTGGAGGAGGTAGTCGAGCGACAGGCCCGCCGGTTCGTAGGTGGTCGGGGCCCGGTAGAGGATGGTCTCCATCCCCAGCTCGTGGCCTAGCCCGATCATCTCCCGCAGCCTGGCGGGGTCACCGATGTTGTAGGGCGCGGCGTAGGGCTCACCCGCGAGCGTCTGGTCGTAGATGCCGTTGAAGAGCATGTGCACGGTGGCGTACTTCGCGTACTCGCGCAACGCCTCGTCAGGGATCTGGTAACGCGCCTCTCGGTTCACCGTGGTGCAGACGATCCGCTTCTCGAAGGACTCCTCCCAGTCGAATTCCCGCCCGGGGAAGACCGCCAGCGCGAACATCTCGCGCGCGCCTACCTGCCAGCTCGCACTCCAGCCCGGCTGCCCGGTGTCCTGCTCGGGCGGGGCCATGGTCGTCCCGGGGCTGCTCAGCTCCGGCCGCGCCCACGGCATCACGCAGAAGCCGCCCTGCCCGTCGATGGCCAGCAGGTAGGGCTCCTGCGTCCGGAACCACTCCGCGCCGATGTCCGACGTTACCTGCGCCGCCAGCGCGCGGTTGGTGGCGATGGTCACCAGCGAGTCGCCCTGGAAGCCGATCGCCAAGTCCTCGCCCTGCAGCACGCACACCTCGGCGTCGCGGTAGGCCAGCTCCAGCTCGCCCAGCGGCCCGCCGAGGTCGGTGACCGCCACCTCGCGGTCGGCGCCGATGCGCTGCCGGCAGGACATGGTCCCTGCCGCCGCGTCGAGGACGTACTGCGCGCCGGTGGTCGTGACCGTGAAGGTCTGACCATCCTGCACGGCGTCCTCGACCGCCATGCCGAAGCGGCTCGGGTGGCCCTCGTAGACCACCGCGTCGGGCAGCTCCCACGCGGGCGCGTCGGGGTAGCGGATCTCCTCGATGGTCACGTCGTCGAGGTAGACCCGATCCGCGCCGTCGCGGATGAAGATGACGAGCTGGATGCCGCCGAGGTCCGCGCGGTTGGAGCGGAGGACGCCGGAGCACTCGCGCCAGTCGCCCCGGCCCTCGCCGGTGCGCAGCGTGACCGGCTCGGCGCGGCCGGCGCCCCACTGCGGCGAACTCATCAGCCGCTCGCCGGGCGCGGCGTACCAGTTGCAGTGCACGTAGACGTAGCCGTCGCCGGTCTCGCGCCGCGCGGCCATCGAGAAGCGGTAGTAGGTGAAGGGCTTCAGCGGGATGAAGTCCTGCACGATCCACTTGGATTCGCCGTCGGCGGTGTTGTCGATCACGCCGCAGTGCTCGCCCTCGTAGGCGCCCTCATCGCTGATCTCCAGCACCGAACTCCAGCCCTCGCCGCCGTCCTCGAAGCCCCCGTTGACCACCAGGTTCTCGCCTACGACCTCAAGTCTGGGTCTCACGGCTCCCGCCTCCCACGTCAGGCAGACGAAGACCGCCGTGGCGACAAACAGCGCTATAACATGGCGCATGGGTCTCACTCCTCTGTGCGGGGTGCGCGATGGTCGCATCTCTGCGAGGTGCATCGCGCCGTTGCATGTGTTGGCTCATTGCAGCCCCCACTGACTTGTCGGCGCCTCTACAGGCACGATGCTGAACCATGCTCTGGACGCCGAAGCGGCTGCACCGCCCTATGGAGTGCGATGCAGCCGCTCGCTGAACCGTCGCTCTCTCAGTAACCTCGGTCCGACGCACTCACTGCGAAGGGCCGCTGTCGGCCGGTACTGTGGCACCGTCGAGAGGCACACTACTTCCCAACTGTGGCACCGTCGAGAGGCACACTACTTCCCACTTTCTGCATCCCACATATCCCTGTTGGTTATCACCTCGGTGTACTGGAACCACTTCGCATGGCCATCGGCGAGCGCCACATTCGTGCCGTCATTGTGCCAGGCCTTCACGGCGTCCACGTAGTAGTGGCCGCCCGGGTCGGTGCGCAGATCCGGATTGGCGCCGGCGCCGGCGAAGGGATTCGCTATGTAGCTGCTGCCATCGCAGATAACGAGGAACTCAGCGGGGTGTACCAGATAGTTGAGTCTCAGGCCCGTCGAGGAGCCGGATACAAGTCCTACGTTGTAGTAGTTGTA
>JALGUI010000672.1 GCA_029820915.1 Candidatus Zipacnadia bacterium
TCGGCCGCGAGGGCGACCCGGGCAGCAGCTTCGCGCTCTGCCGCCGCGAGTTCACGGGCGCTATTCGCCTGGAGTACGACGCGATGTCGCCGGTGGACGATCCCTGCGACCTGAGCGCGGTGCTCAACGGCGACGAGGGCGGCTACGCGAGCGGCTTCTTCTTCGGCTTCGGCTCGCAGCACAACACCACCGGCCGGTTCCTGCTCAAGAACACTCCCGGCGCCGAGTACGACGCGACCATCACGCCCGGGACGTGGCACCACGTCGTGTGCGAGCGCGACGGCACGCGCTTCCGGCACATCATCGACGGCGAGACCGTGCTCGACTACACGCACGAGGGCCCGCTGCCGGGGCCGCTGCACCCGCACATCTGCTTCTACGTCTGGCACCTCGGGCGCTTCGACAACGTGCGCGTCTACACGAAGCCCGAGGAGGTGGCGGTCACGCTGTCGCCGATGCTGGCTGCTGACACCGACCTGCGCGTGACCGCGCGCGCCTACCCGATGCCCGGCAAGATCGGCGTGTCGGTGGAGGTGCCGGCGGACATGGCCAGGCCGCAGGTGGTCATGCGGGTATCACTCACTCGTCCCGACGAGCAGGGGCGGTACTGGGTGCTGGACCAGATCACGCGGCTGACCGCGCCGGGCATGCGCGAGGAGGTCATCTTCGACGCGGAGGATCTGCCGCCAGGTGACTACCATGCCCTCGTCGAGGTGGCGCCGCGCTACGGCGAGCGGCTGGCGATCCCGCCCCCGAGCACGTTCGGGGGCCAGGCATCGGCGGACCTGTCGTGGCCCGGCCGCGACCCCAACTTCGAGGGCATCCGCGTGCTCAACAACCTCGTCTGGGAGCTGCTGGACGCCACCGCCTCGTCCCCCGGCGACCTGCACCGAACGCACACCTTCCGCGTGCCCATCGACCGGTGGCTCTACATCCGCACGACCGCGGATGTCGAGGACGGCTCGGTGTCGATTATGCTGGACTCGGAGGACCCCGCCGACGCCATCACCGTGCACGACGGGACGCAGCGCGTGATGGCCGCCAAGCGGCGCGCAAGCGCGGGCGAGCACACCATCAGCATTGTGGCGCAGGGCGACGCGCAGCTTCTCCGCGTCGAGGTGCGCGCGATCCCGGACATCCAGCATAGCCGCTTCCCGACCACCGTCTACAGCATCGAGGCCAACGGGCAGTATGACTGGGAGTTCATCTCCGAGCACATCCTGCCCGTCGCGACCACGATCATCACCTCCGGCGACCCCGAGGGCATCCGAGAGCACGTCGAGGAGTGGATCGACCGGGGTGGGCGCTGGATCGTGTACACGTCGCGACCAGGGCTGAGCGGCGACCGCGAGACCGAGGAGACTGCGGACCGGCTGTTCGACCACTTCACGAGCCGACCGGGCTTCACGCATCCGCTGATGGAGGGCGTGCTGGTGGACGAGTTCTACACGCCCGAGGACCCGGCCTACCCCGCATACATCGGGATGGCCAAGCGCATCGCCGAGGACGAGGCGCTGGACGGGAAGGCGTTCTTCCCCTACGTGGCGGGCCGGTTCGGGCAGGACGAGGGCAGCATCGAGTTCGCCCAGGCCTGCATCGCCAACGGTGGCATGATCTGCCGCGAGGCCTACATCGCCGAGTACCCCACGCTCCCCGAGGGGCTGAGCAACCTGCGGCGCGCCGCCCAGCGCATGGTCGATCCGACCGAGGACGGCCTGCCCGGCGCCATCACACACACCGTCTGGGTGCCGGGCACCTTCTCCTTCCCATGGCCGTTCGCAGATGGCTTCCCGCATGTCAACTACAACGCCTACCTCGACATGCAGCTTCACCACATCGCCACCCACCCGGCGTTCTTCGGGCTCGGCGGCGTACACATCTGGCGCTCGGGCTACACCGACGAGGAGCGCATGCGGTGGATGTGGCGGTTCTTCCAGCACTACTGCATCGAGGGCCACACACACCGGGTGACCGCGGACCCCTACCTGCTCGGGCACATCGCCAACCCCGACTTCACCGAAGGGCTGAGCGGCTGGACCGTCGAGCCCGCCGCCGAGGGCAGCATCGAGGCGAGCTCGTGGGAGGGCTACGGGAAGCTGCAGGGACGCTACTACCGCGGCAACGACACCTTCGCGCTGATGCGCCGCAGCGCCGAGCGGCCCAATGTGCTCAGCCAGACGATCCGCGGGCTGCACTACGGGCAGCTGCTGGCCGGCGAGTCGAGCAATGCGCTGCACGCGGTGTCGGTGGCCCTGGACGGCTGCGAGCCGGTCGAGGGCACGAAGTACCAGTACCAGGACAGCTACCCGACACGCCAGCGCGTGGGTGAGTTCACCAGGGAGCACCCGCTCTACATGAACCTGTAC
>JALGUI010000673.1 GCA_029820915.1 Candidatus Zipacnadia bacterium
CTGCGGCCCACCGATGTCGGGTGGCTCTTCTTCACGCATCACCACTCCGACCACAACGTGGACTACCCGTGCCTGGTGCTGACTCGCTGGGACCATTGCGTGGGAGGGGAGCCGGCGCTGCGCGTCATCGGGCCACCGCCCACCGAGGCGATCACGCAGAAGCTCTTCGGCCCCGACGGCGTCTTCGCCGACGACCTCCGCGCGCGCATCGAGCACCCGGCCAGCCACCGCGTGCACACCGGCCGCGGTGGCTCGCTCCCGAGGCCGGGCCTGCGCGTCGAGGCGCGCGACGTGCAGCCCGGCACGGTCATCGAGGTGGACGGTTGGCGCGCCACCTGCGCCGAGGTCGATCACATGCAGCCGTGGCTGCGGACCTTTGCCTGGCGCATCGACTGGCCCGGCGGCAGCGTGTGCTTCACGGGCGACACGCGGCCCTGCGAGCCGCTCGCGGACCTCGCGATGGGGGTCGATCTGCTGGTGGCGAACGCGCCCCTGCGCCAGGAGAACATGCACCCGGACCTGGCGAGCTGCATCTTCGGCACCCTGGACGCCGCCGAGGCGGCCCGCGACGCCGGCGCCGGGCGGCTGCTGCTCGTCCACCTGACGCCCGGCCTCGTCCGCGAGAGCGNNGCCCTCGCCGAGATGGCGGAGGTCTACCCCGGCGAGATCATCTTCGGCAAGGAGCTGATGAGGCTGGAGTTGTGAGGGGCCCCCGCCCTGTAGTTCGGTGGCCCGGACACTCCTGTCCGGGCGCCGTTCGGCAGGTCGTGACGGAGCAGGCGACGCCGTGGACGGGCCAGCCACTGCTCGCATTGCTCATCGCCGAACGACGTCGAGGCGAGGCGCCCCGACTCCAGATTTCGCCGCCGGGCGCGCGCGTGGTGCACCTGCCGTGGTGGGAGCGGGTCAACTCCCGGGCCGGGAGGTGAGGGGGCTCCGTGGTGGAAACACTCGGTGGCGGTCAGACCCAAAGTGAGGTGTGTTCATGCCCGCTGAGGCCTTCGACAACGACAGGTATCTTGCCGAGCAGACGGCGGCGATTCTGGAGCGAGTGGAGCAGTACGACGGCAAGCTCTATCTGGAGTTCGGCGGCAAGCTGACCTTCGACTTCCATGCCGCTCGCGTGCTTCCCGGCTACGACCCGAACGTCAAGATGCGCCTGCTGCAGGGGCTCAAGGACGAGATCGAGGTCGTCTTCTGCGTCTACTCCCAGGACCTCGAGCGCGGGCGCATCCGCGGCGACTTCGGCATGACCTACGACCTCGCCACCATGCGGGCCATCGACGACCTGCGCGACTGGGGCATCGTCACGTCGGCCCTGGTCCTCACCCGCTACCGCGAGGGCCCGGTCTCCGACCGTCTCGCCCAGCAGATGGAGCAGAAGGGCATCGCCGTCTACCGGCACGCGGAGATCCCCGGCTACCCCAACGATGTGGATTTCGTCGTCTCCGAGGATGGCTACGGGCGGAACCCCTACATCGAGACGGAGGCCCCCATCGTCGTGGTCACGGGCACCGGCCCCGGGAGCGGGAAGATGTCCACCTGCCTCTGCCAGCTCTACCACGATCACCGGCGCGGGCTGGACTCCGGCTACGCCAAGTTCGAGACCTTCCCCATCTGGAACCTCCCGGTCGAACACCCGGTCAACGTGGCCTATGAGGCGGCCACGGCCGACCTGGGGGACATCGCCATGCTCGACCCGTTCCACCTGGAGGCCCATGGCGCGAAGGCCGTCAACTACAACCGGGATATCGAGAGCTTCCCCATCCTCAAGGCTATCATCGACCGCATCGCCGCGGACACCGGACAGCACGTCCCGTACCAGTCTCCAACCGACATGGGCGTGAACCGAGCGGCGGCGGGGATCGTGGACGATGCTCTCGTGCGAGAGGCCTCCACCCAGGAGGTCATACGCCGGTACTTCCGCCACTCCCGCGAGCTCAGTCAGGGCCTGTGCGGCCCGGAGGTCGTGAGCCGCACCGAGCAGCTTATGGCGCGCCTGGGCGTGAGCCCGACCGACCGGCCCGTCGTCACGCCCGCCCGCGAGGCCGCCGTGGACGCCGAGAGACGCCGCAAGGGCAACGATGGCTTCTACTGCGGCGCCGCGCTGCAACTCCATGACGGCACGATCGTGACCGGCAGCAACTCGGCGCTGCTCCACTCGGGCTCGGCGGCGATCATCAAGGGCATCAAGCACCTCGCCGGCATCCCCGAACACATCCATCTGCTGCCCGCGGACGTCATCGGTGACCTGACCGAACTCAAGGCCAAGTACCTGGACTCCAACTCGCCGAGCCTCAACGTGCAGGAGGTGCTGATTGCGCTGGGCATCACCGCCGCCGCGAACCCTGCGGCCCGGGCAGGGACCGAGATGCTCCCACGCCTGCGCGGCACCCAGATGCACCTCACCCACGAGCCCGGGACGGGCGACGAGACCGGCCTGCGCAAGCTCGGCATGGCGATGACGACCGACGCCCGGCCCACCGCCAGCGGGTACTTCCTGAGATAGCCCTCACGCATCGGCGGCCGCCCTGCTCGCCGCGCTCGCAGCGGCCCCTACCTCGACCACTCGCCGTGCCAGATGGGGTAGATGTCGCGCTCCCCGTAATTGCGGTACAGCGACAGCGTGAACTCGGTGTCGGCGAGGAACTGCTGGTACTGCTCGTCGGTGCGGTAGAAGTGCGAGTCCTCCCCGCCCGCGGCGCTCGCGCCGACGGTCATCCCCGCCTCGCGCATGTCGTGGTGGAGCATGACCAGGTTGTCGCCGAACATCTCCAGCCGCGCGCGCTGGGCGTCGGTCTCCACCTTCGCCAGCGCATCGTTGTCGCCGAACATCTCCAGCCGCGCGCGCTGGGCGTCGGTCTCCACCTTCGCCAGCGCATCGAGGTAGAGCCGCTCCATCTCATCGAAGACCGGCCTGTAGACCGCATCGATCAGCTCGTAGTTGACCTCGTACTGATAGCCGCGGTACTCGATGGTCTCGTTGCGCTTCCACTCGTACATGCGCTCCTCGATCATGGCGTACAGGTCGCGCATCGGCTCCCAGCCCGGCCCGTACGCGCGCTGCAGCCACTCCTCGAACAGCGCGTCCACGTCCTGTTCGGCGTCCCACAGCAGCTTCGCGTAGATGTAGTTGAGCGGCGCGCCGTAGCCCCACGCGCCCAGGCCGATCATGGTCGCGCCCCGGTAGCCCGCCTCGTGCGCGATGGGCAGCTCCATCTTCAGGATGTCGCGCGCGGGCGGGATCGGCGTACCGTTGAAGGCGCGCATCCAGCAGGTGTAGCTGCCATACACCATGTTGTCGCTGAAGCGCGTCCAGCCCTCGACCACGTCGCGGAACTCGGCGGCGTAGGTGGGCTTGGCCAGCCCCCAGCCG
>JALGUI010000674.1 GCA_029820915.1 Candidatus Zipacnadia bacterium
CTCGTCCTTGAACCAGACCTTGCCGCCGATGGGCCAATGGATCCACACGCGGGCATATTCGACCGTGGTTGTGTGAATGACGACGACGCTATCGAACTCGTAGTCACACGCTCCGTCCGGTCCCATGCCGATCACACGCACGGTGTACTCACCGGGGTCCATGCTGTAGAATGCTGCGTTCCCGTCCCAGTCGATCGTCGTCCAGTCCTTGTTCTGTGGCTCACCGACGGGCCATATCTCGACGATCGCGCTTCCGGGCACCACGCCGGGCGGGCCCTGCGTCATGTCCCTCACGCCGACGATCAACACCGTTGGGTCTGGGGGAGGGGGAGACGACGGAGGCGGAGGTGGTTCCCATGTGGCCTTGATGAAGAGCTCGACTGAGAGACCATTCACCCCATCCCATTTGCCGGTGAGGCCGCTCTCCCAGTCCACGGGACACGTCCGGACTGCCCTGAAGGACCCGCTTGCCGTCAGCGCCGACACCGGTGGATCAGCGGTCGCCTGGTCAACGATCTCCCCCTCGGGATCGCGGATCGTCACCTTGCGGACGCGCTGGGCCTCGGTGTCCTGGAGTGTGACAACAACATCATACTCCTCGTCGGCGACGAACTCCCAGGCCCCGGTAGGCTCTTGCGCTTCGGCCCGGATGTCCAGCGTGGTGCTATGGAACTGCCCCGTATCTGCATCGCGGAAAAGCCCCGAGACTGTTGCCGTAAGTTCCCAGGCGTGCGCCGGGAAGGTCACCGACAGCATAACCACGGTGAGCCATGTCGTGAGACGCCAGAGCTTCATGGAAAGTCCCCTCCTGTTGGGGAGCGTCATGGAGCTGAGTTGCTCCCCAACGTTACGACCAACACACCGCATTGTTCTCGTACGCGCGCCTCAGGCGCGCAGAGCCTCACCTCCTCCCGGTCCAGCTCCAGGGTGGCGCCATCGGGATGGTCGCGCAGCGCGCTCACCTCCTCCAGCAGCGTCCGCACCTCGAGGACCCAGCCCCCGTGCTCGGCCTCGAATCTTGTCAGGGACGGGCGCTCCACTTCGAGGTGAAACTGCTCCTTGATCCCGAGCGCGAACCTGTTGAGGAACCGCGCTTGCCGCTCGCGAAGACCGGGAGCCCCCGGACGCACGCGCCGCTCGGCACGCAGCACCACGGGCCGCGGGCCTGCCGGGGCCGGCCTTGCGAACGCTGCCAGGACCTCCTCGCGACCGCGCGTGCTCTCGGCCTCGTACTCGGCAAGGCGCTCGCGGAAGTCGGTTCCCTCCTTGACCGAGTGAAGGATCATGCGCTTGATTCCCGCGCTCAATGCGGTGTAGCCGCTGACTGCGGCAAGCGCGTCGCGCACGTCCGCGCCCCGGCTCCAGGCCCGCCGCACCGCGTCGGGGTCGATGCGGTAGAGCATGGTAACCTCGCGTAAGCCATGATACTCGGAGTGCGCGGCGATCCACCAGGCGAGGGCTCCATCCCACCCCGCGGGCCAATCTCGCAGCGCGCGGGCCAGGCCGCGCTCGACTGCGGAGGGGGCTACGGCTCGCCAGGGGCTGCGCAGTTCACCCAGGGCGCTGTCGCGCACTGGTGCGTCCAGCAGCGCGCGGCCCAGCCAGGTGACATAGTACCCGTATGCCTCGGACGTCTCCTGACTCCGCCACACGTCGCGTGTGGCAGGCACGTCCGCAAGCAGCCGATCACGCTCCTCCATGAGCGCCAGATACTGGTAGACCCGGGGGTAGACATCCACGCATGCGGTCGGTTCCGCCAGCAGCAGCCGAGCCGTCTCCTCCAGGACCCGCGCCTCCAGCGGGGGGATAGCGAGCGTGCCCCCGCCCCCGGTCTCTCTCCGTCGCCACCAGTTCACGTGACAGGACTCGTGCAACATCGTGTCGCAGCGATGCGAACTCGCTTGCCCTCGGCTGGTGGTGAAAGCCTGCGACCAGTCCGGATCCGGAGGCATCCTCACCGCGAGGGTGCCGCGGAAACGCCCGGTATAGCCCGCCGCGCCCTCGATCCGCAGAAGCTCTCCGTCCGCCACCTGGCCCACATAGATGGGATCGTTAAGCGGTGCGGGGCCATCGTAGCAGCGGAAGCCCTCCGGCGGAGTCGGCCAGCCGACCAGCACCACCTGCCCATCTTCCCCCTCCAGGACGAAGGGCACGTCATCGGCGCGCAGCCCCGGCAGGAGGTCGTCCCCC
>JALGUI010000675.1 GCA_029820915.1 Candidatus Zipacnadia bacterium
CGCCTGCACCACACCATCAACATCAGCTCCGAGGACGCGCTGTACGCCGCGATGCTCTACAACAGCTACTGCCCCGTCTACCGCTCCCCCGACGACGATGAGCCGCACTGGTTCGTCCCGCTGGGCCACGGCCGCTTCGGCCTCATGAAGCCCGACCCCACCCAGGGCATCTGGCGCGAGGACGTGGGGTACGATGTCCCGGCCAGGGTCGGCCTGGTCGATGTCGATGGCGACGGGGTGCTGGAGGCCGGCTACGCGCTGCGGGGCAGCCGCACCTTCACCTGCCGCGACCTGTGGACGGGGGACGTGGAGTGGGAGCTTGAGCTGCCGAGCGCCACCAGTGCCCCGGTGCTGTGCGCCGACTTCGATGGCGACGGCAAGGGCGAGTTCCTGGTCGGGTGGTGGTGCATCGGGACCGACGCCGACGGTCGGGGCGAGATCCGCTGGCAGTCGCCGATATACCCCGGGTGGGCCATCATCGCCGACTTCGACGGCGACGGGCAGGGCGAGATCGCCACCGCGAGCCTGGGGCAGATCTACGTGCTGAAGGGCCGCGGGGCCGAAGGGCCGTGACGCGCGCCGCCCTGAAGTGACCGCGGCCCGCCGCGCGCCTGCTCACCCCGTCTGCAGCCGGAAGGTCATCGCCTGGATCTCCTGGTCCACCGAGCCGTCGTACGGGTTGTCGGAGCCGCGATGGAACACGCAGAAGATCCGGCCGTCCGGGAGCTGCACGCTGCTCGGGTAGTACCCCGTGCCGCCCGTGTCCAGGTCCTGCCAGCTCTCGCCCGCGTCGGCGGTCCACGATATCCCGCTGGTCGCCAGGTGAAGCGCCACTTTCTCCCGCGCCCACAGCATCTCCGGACAGCCGCTGTGCGGGAAGGGCGCGGGCCCCGCGGACGCCACCCGGTAGCCCTCGCCGTCAGGCTCCAGCACGCTCTGCCAGCGCGAGGGCGGAGCGTCCGCCCGGTGGACGAACAGCAGCCTTCCGTCGGCCAGCTCCGCGAGGTCCGCCTCCTCGCTGAGTTGCACGCCCTCCTGCGGCGGCATGATCGCGATCGGCGCTGACCACGTCTCCCCGCCGTCGCCCGACAGCCACATTGACAGCTTCAGCCCCCGGCACCAGTCGCCTCGCGTCCTCGCCTGGGGGCTCAGCTCGCTGAACGCGCCCACCATCGCCAGTCGCCCGTCTCTCAGCGCCCGCAGGCGCTTGGGGAAGACCATGAACCGGTCCGGGTCCATGACCACCTGCGGCGGGGTCCACGTCCGCCCCTCATCGCCGGACCGCTGCAGGTACCCCGTGTGCGGCACATCGTAGAAGGGCAGGTACTGCCCCCACACGCCGCGCACGATCGTCCCATCGCTCAGCACCGCCTGCGTGTGCGACCCCATCCCCCCGTTCATGGGCGAGTGCCACGGCTCCGCGTGCACGACCTGCCACGTCTCCCCGCCGTCGGTGGACCTGACGCGCGTGTTCTGCTGGCTGGTCCCGGTCATGTCGTACCCGGACTTGCCCCTCGGGGGCCAGCTCAGCACCTCCAGGACCTCCGGCGGCGCGCTCGGCCGGCCCGTCAGCGGCCCGGTCGCCTGGTTGAAGGTGACCATCAGCGAGCCGTCCGGCATCAGGAGCACACCGGCCCAGCATGTGTACCCGGGCGTGTGCGGCGAGTGGTACACCGGGAACCGCCGCACGTCCGTAGCCGTCACCGTCTCCGCCATGACATCGCCTCCTACGTCCGCAATCAGCCCCACGACCATGGCCGCAAGCGCCGGCCGCACAGCGGATCTCAGGTGTCCCATCATGCTCATCTCGCTCCCTCGATGCCCGCCAGAGTCTCGGACAGACGTTGCCCCGCGCCGGCGGCCGCGGTCACTCGCGCGCGGTCACAGGAACCAGACGATGTAGCGCCGCACCCACTCGCCGGCGGCCAGGCCCACGAGGCTCCACACGCCCACCGAGAGGAAGTGCCCCAGCGTGAAGGCCAGGAAGCCCCGCGCCAGGCGGCGGTACGTCCCCGCGCCCCCCAGGTGCAGCGTGAGCCGCTTGATGCCCCACAGCAGCAGCGCGGCGAACCACATGTAGGGCCCGCGGTGGCAGAAGGCGAGGGCGTAGCCGCCCGCGTGGAACGGGAAGCGCGGCCACGCCCGCCGCCCCATGACCATGCCCAGGGCGAGCGCGGCGCCCAGGACCGCCCAGGACCGTGTAGCCGATCTTGGTGGGCTCGGGGCCGCGCGGCCGGTCCACCCACTCGGAGACGGCCCGGAACTGGCCGAGCACCTCCTGGGTCATCTGCCCACCGTGGATGCCACCCGGGCTGGACAGGACCAGGCCGCCATACTCGTAGAACGCCGACAGGTTCACCACGAAGGCCACGACCACGCCGAAGACCACCGCGCCGATCACCACGCGGGCGATGGCGCGCCGCCGCTGCCCCAGCCTCTGCGCCGCGACGGTTCCCTCCTGCGCGGTGCTCGTGATGGCCTGGTTCACGCTCCGCTGCAGCCACGAGAACATGGTGAGCAGCGTGAATGACTGCAGGCGGCCGGGGCCCACGAAGGGCCTGCTGCCCAGGAACTCCACCATGACCGCGCGCTGCTGATAGAGCGGGTAGCCCCACACGATGGGGAAGCCCATCTCGGCGCGGTTGCGGCAGTAGACGATGAGC
>JALGUI010000676.1 GCA_029820915.1 Candidatus Zipacnadia bacterium
TTCGGGCTGGTGGCGGTCAGGGTCGTCTTCGCGCCGACTGTCTCCATGCTGCACGCGGGCAACCGGCCGGAGGCCATGCGCCGGACCGTCGTGCTCAGCACGGCCGTGGGCACGGCCGTGGGCATGATGGTCTTCGGGGTGATCTACTGCTTCGACGAGCCGCTGATGGCGTTGCTCGGGCGCGGGTTCGCGGCGGGCGCGCCGGTGCTGCTGGTGCTGGCGGTCGGCTACCTGGTCAACACCGGCGCCGGCGCGGTCGGCCACCTGCTCATCATGACCGACCGGCCCTGGCTGGTCGCTACCTGGTCAACACCGGCGCCGGCGCGGTCGGCCACCTGCTCATCATGACCGACCGGCCCTGGCTGGTCGCCCTCGACAACGTGATCTTCGCGGCGCTGCTGGTCGCGGGGATGCTGGTGCTGGTCCCCGGCGGCGGGATGCTCATGGCGGCGGGGGTGGCCGCGGCGGTCAACGGCGGCATCAACCTCGTGCGCACGGTGCGCGTGTGGCGCATCCACCGCATCCTGCCCTACGACGCCGCCACGCTGTCGGTGTGGGCGTGGTTCGGCCTCGGCCTGCTGCTGGCCATCGCCATCCGGGGCGCGTCGGACGGCATGGCGGGCAGAGTGGCAGCCTTCGCGGCCTTCTGCGCCGCGATGGCCTTCGAGCTGGTCCCGCTCACCCGCCGCGCCCTGGCCGCCATGGCTGAGCACGAGGGGGGCGATGGCCTCGGCGACCCGCCTCCCGACGATCACGGGACGGCGTAGAGGAGGCGCTCGACGCAGAACCCGCCGCGCAGCGACGAATCGTCCGCGCGCGGCTGCCACAGCACATGGATGTCGTGGGCGGTCGGCTTCTCGATCCACTCTGAGTCGGGATAGACCGGCTCGACCACGAAGCGCAGGTGGATGGTCTCCTCTTCGTCGCCGAAGTCGCGCGCGATGTCGATGGGCGTCCAGCCCATATTCAGTGCGAAGTTGACCGTGGTGACCCGCAGGCTGCCGGCGCGTCCGGTCACCGTCATGTCGCAGACGAAGACCCTGGGGCCGGCGTCGGGCCGCATCCCGATGGTGCCCATCGCGTAGTGCTGCTGCCAGTGGCCCGCGTCCCGGCCTTCCTCGATGCGCTGGTCGGTCGCTCCGGTCTCGAACTCCAGCCTGCCCTCGGTGTCATCCACTTGCATGGAGACGTAGCGCGTGTCACGGTACCACGGGTGCGTGGGCCGCATCTTGACGGTCAGCACCGAGCGCGCGGGCACCGCGACGTAGGGCCGCAGCGCGTCGGGCAGGTCATCGAGCAGCTCATCGGCGCGGCCGTCCTCGGCGAAGGCGAGCAGCATGGTCTTGATTGCGCTGTTCACGTCCGCGTTGAGCGTCCAAGACGCGCGGCCCTCGAAGTTCGGCCCGGTCAGCGCCTCCTGCGTGGTGCAGCTTCCCGTGAACCACTCCGGATGCTCGCCCATCTCCGCCAGCAGCGCCTCGCGCCGGGCGGTGCGCTCGGTCAGTTCGTCCAGCGCCGCCACCGCCTCGCCCGGGATCTCGCCCGAGAAGACTCCGCTCGCCAGCCGATTCATCGCGAACAGGTTGCGGCTGTACTCGAAGAAGCTCTCGACCATCGCCAGCCGCGCGCGCTGCCCGTCCGTCGCAGCCAGGCCCTGCGCCTCGTCGAGGCGCGCGGCGCAGAACTCGTAGTCCCCATCGGTGACCTGCGCGAACTGCCCCGAAGACCGGCGCCACAGGTGCATGGGCGTGGGCTGCATCAGCCCGTCCAGCACCGGGTCATCATCCCGCAACGCCGCCCAGCGCAGGTAGAACTGCTCCATCGCCGGGCCGCCCGCGCCGAACGCCGCCGCGCAGAATTCGGTCAGCAGCGCGTCAACGTCCGCGTCGGGATCCCACAGCAGCCGACTCTGAAGGTAGACCTTGGGCGCGTCGAAGGCCCACACGGGATGCACCTCCGCGTGGTAGGACGACACGCCCATGTCGCGATACGCCCGCGCGTTGTGGGCCATCGCCTTGAGCGGGAAGTTCGGCACCCAGAAGCCGGTGCCGTAAGCGTACTCGTACGCCCCCAGGTGCGTGGCGTGGCCCTGCCACCTCGCGAGCCGCCCGCCGGTCACGAGCACCAACACGTTCTCGGGCAACACCAGGTCGTCAGGCGGGGGATCGACGTCGCCGTACCCCAGCACGCCGATGATGTGCGGCGGATAGAACTCGCGCACCGCCTCGGCCACCTGCGTCACGTAGGTGTAGTACGCCTGTGGCCAGCCCGCCGCGGTGCACTCCGGGCACTCACACTGCACGCGCCGCCCGTCGTTGATCCCCAGCGAGAAGCAGTGCGCATGCTCCTCCGTGAACGCCGCCCG
>JALGUI010000677.1 GCA_029820915.1 Candidatus Zipacnadia bacterium
GACATCTCGCCCGCGCGCTCGAAGTACAGCACATCGTATCCCGCCGGCTCGATGTAGTCGCGGAAGTGCTGCTCGCGGGCCGGCGGCAGGCGATGGAACTCGGCGGCCATCTCCAGCAGCGCCTCGACGTCCCCGGGCGGGTCCGCCGCGGCCTGCTCCAGCGTGCGCACGATGTCGAACTCGCGGAAGAACATCTCGCCCTGCTCGAAGGCCCGCTGCAGCAGCTCCAGCCGCGCGCGGTTGGCCTCCCCCTGCACGGCGCCAAGCGCCGCCTGCAGGTCGGCCCGCAGCGCCGCGTAGTCGTCCGCGGTGACCTGCTCGAACTGCCGGTCGCCCAGGTGCCAGCGGGTGAAGAGGAACTGCGTGGGCGTGCGCCGCCGCTCGTAGATCGCCTCCCAACGCGCGAAGAAGCGCGCCACCGCCGGCGCGGCCGCCGGCCCGTACGCGTGCTCGTAGTAGTCCGTCAGGCACGCGTCGATGTCCACGTCTCGGTCCCACAGCGTGTTCGCCAGCGCCCACAGCTTCGGCCCGCCCCAGCCCCACCCGCAGTAGGCTTCGCCCTTGAAGGCCCGTGCGCCGCGCTCGTACAGCATCTGCAGGCAGTCCTGGATGGCGTGCGGCCAGAAGTTGCTGACCACCCAGCCCATCCCGTAGAGCCACTGGTAGTAGCCGTAGCGCGACACCACGCCATCCCACCGCTCAAGCACCTCGTATGGCTCGCCGAACACGAACATCATCACGTTGTCCTCGAGCGGGAAGTCCGGCGGCTCGGCCACCATCCCGTAGGGCAGGAAGGCCACGAACTTGTCGGGGAACTCCGCCTGCAGCCGCCGCGCGACCTCGTTCACGAAGCGGTAGTAGGCTCCCGAGTAGCTGCGGAAGCCCGCCGCCGCGCCCGCCGCGGACAGCTCCCGGCAGCGCTCGCAGTCGCAGTAGCCGTGGCCGTCGTTGACCGACAGCGAGATCGACTTCATCTCCGGCCGCTCGGCAAACAGCTCGCGCGCGTAGTCCATGGCCAGGTCGGGGGCCTGGGGGTTGCTGAAGCAGATCTGCCAGCTCGCGTTCGAGTAGTTCCCGTTCTCGTCCGGCTGCGGCACATGCCGCGCGCCCTCGTAGTAGGGGTACAGGTCGGGGTACTGCTCGCCGTACTTCTCGGGCGGAAACACGCGGAACAGGTTGTGGTGGTACTCGAACCGCACGGTCGCGCCCGTGTCGGCCAGCCACAGTGCCTGATCGAAGTCGGCCCGTCCGCTCCAGATGCGGAGCAGGAAGTCCGGGCCAGGGTTTACGATGTCGAGCCGCTCGGGGACCTCGATGCTCTCGCGCTGCGGCACGACCTCCCCGAGTTCCCCGGCCATCACCCAGCGCACGCCGGCGTAGTTGTGCAGGAAGTAGTTGACCGCGAAGGCCGTGCCCGCCGAGGATGGCCCGGCCAGCCACAGCGCCGGCGCGCCTCGCGGCTGACCGAGCATACGGATCACGAAGCCGTGCGCGTCGATCTCGTCCAGCACGGCTTCGTCCCCCACCCAGTCGTTCGGCCCGACGAAGACGAGGAAGGCGTTGAGGGCCGGTATCTCATCGACGGTGTGCACGCGCACCTCACGGCCCGTGATGCGCCCCAGGTACTGCGCCAGCCTGCCGCCCGCCGAGGACAGCATCCCCCACTGCGACCGCGCCCGCCCCTGGAGCTGCTCGACGTTCTCCGGGCGCTGCACGATGACCGCGAGATCCTGCTCCGGCCCGAGGATCACGCGCGTCTCGGCGGACTCGTCCCGCTGCACGCGCGGGTTGTCGAAGGGCCGGAACTCGCCCCACGCCGTACACGCGCAAGCGATGATCAGGGCCGGCACGAGAACGCGGTGCATGCGACTCACCTCCGGAACGCACTCGATTGCGACCCTGTTGACCGCGCGCGGCGGCGCGCCCTCCCCGCCGGCGGCAGCGTCGGGTCCCCAGCCCGCGACGGCAAGGGCGCACGCACAAAGGAGTGTGGGTGCCACGGAACGACAGCGGCCGGCGCCCTCGTGCCTCCGGGAAGGTCATGCACCCATGCGGGCGAACTGGCCGGACGGTCCCCAGACCGCCGTCCGGGAGGTTACCCATGTCGCTCTGTCGCCGCTGCATCCTCACCGCCCTCGCCCTGCTCACGATCGCCATACACGGGAGTGCTCAGCCCATGAACCT
>JALGUI010000045.1 GCA_029820915.1 Candidatus Zipacnadia bacterium
CTTGTCCATGGTCAGGGCGCTGGCCAGCACGCCGGAGCCGGTGTACGGGAGGCCGGCGACCTCGAGCACGCCCTGGATGGCGCCGTTCTCGCCCGCGCCGCCGTGGAGCACGTTCATGACGACCTGCGCCCCCGCCTCGTGAAGCTGTGTCACGAGATCCGGCCGGGGGTCGATGTCCACGGCGTCGAAGCCCTGCCGGCGCAGCGCGGCGAGCACGCCCGCGCCCGAGCGCAGCGACACCTCACGCTCGCCCGATCGTCCGCCCAGCAGCACGGCAATGCGTCTGGCCTTCAGCAGCTCCAGCGACATCGCTACTCCCCTGGCTCGTTCTCTGGTGCGTTGGTGTCGGCGTCCTCCGGGGCGGTGTAGGTCTCGAGCCGGCCGTCCTCGTCGATGCGAGCGCTGATGGCGATGTCCGCGTCGGCGCGCAGCACGCCCGCCACCAGGGCCAGCGGCTGCGGGGTATCTTGGCCGAGCAGGTCCTGCACGCCGTAGAAGCCGAGCATGTCGCCGACGCCGAGCGTGCCGTCGCCCGCCTGATCGATAGTGGCGCGCAGGTAGTACGTGCCCGGCTCGGGCGCGGCCACGAATCGCCCGGAGGCGTTGGCGGCTACTGAGAGGGCCTCCTGCGTGAGCGCCTCGTCGGTGCAGAAGGTGACCTGGATGGTGGCGTCGCCCTCCACCTGCGCGCCGGTCACCTGTCCGACCACGATCGGTGGCACGCCGGCGGGCGGCTGCTCGACGGCTGCGAGCGCAAGTTCGCTCAGCCCCAACTCGCCGTCCGGCGTCACCTCAAGCGGCTCTTCGCTGCCCCACCCGCGGGTCGCCACCAGGTCGCCCGCGCCCAGGATGCCGTCGCCGGTGAGATCGGACACCGCGCACAGGCGGTACTGCCCGGGCTTCGCGGCGACGCGGAAGGAGCCGTCATCGGCCACAAGGGCCGCTACAGCGTGACCGTCATCCGCGGCGGGAACGAGGACGATGACCACCGGGCCCTGTGCGCCGGTGACCGTCCCGGCCACGGACCACCGGGCCCTGTGCGCCGGTGACCGTCCCGGCCACGAAGCCGTCGGTGTCGGCGAGCGCGGCGGGGATGGGCACGAGTCGGCCATCCTCGCCCCTGGTCATCAGGATGCGGATGACCGCGGCGTTGAGGGCGTCGGCGCGCACCGTCAGGGGCTGCGGCCGCGTCTGGCTCGACAGATCGTTGACGCCATGGAAGCCGAAGCCATCGCCCGCGTCCACGCGATCGTTGCCGTTGACATCAACCACGGCCATGATGTAGTAGTCGCCGGGCCGCAGGGCCATGATGGCCGTGCCGTCGGGGCCGCCGGCCGGGAAGACGTCCACGAGTTCGCGAAACTCCTGGTCGGCGAAGACGCGGAACGCGGTGTTGCTCAGGTCCTGGTCGGGCCACTCGGCGCGCGCCACGACGACCTGGCCCTGCACCACCGGGGTCTCCGCGTCCTGGCACAGCCCGGCGGCCGCGGCCACGAGCAGCAGGAGTGCAACGGTCAGGCGCTTCATTGCTCTTCCTCCCCGAACCACACCTCGCGCCCGTCGGCGGCGATGTAGCCGAGCACGTCTATCTCGACGGTGCCGATGGTGCGCCCGGTCGCGAGGCCGGCACGCGCGTACGACGCCTCGTCGAGCGCGCTGGCGTAGATCGTCATGTGCCCCGCGTCGGCGGTCATCTCACCCCACGCCGGGTCCATCTCGACCCACCGGCCGACGTAGACCTCCGTCCAGGCGTGATAGCCGAACTTGCCGCCCACGTAGGCCAGGCCGGTGACCAGGCGCGTGGGCAGGCCGACCGCGCGGCCCAGCGCCGCCAGCAGGATGGCGTGCTCGGTGCAGTCACCGCGCATCGCCTCCAGCGCCTCGAGCGCCGTGATGGGCCGCGGCTCGCTGCTGACCTTGTGCATGTTCCGATAGACCCACGAGCAGAGGAGCTGCGCCGCGCCCCAGGCGTCGGTCTCGTCGCCGACGATGTCTTGTGCCGTCTCGACGATGCGCGCATCGTCGGACTGCACGTGCTTGGTGGGGCGCAGGTAGGGCTCAAGCGACTCGCCGGTGATGGGCAGCGGCAGGCCGTCGGTCGGCGGCATCTCGCGCGCGATGGTGACGACGGCGTCGTCGCCATCGGGAGCGACGGTCTGCCGCCCGTTGCCGGGTATCAGCTCGGCCGCCTCGCCCACGTTGCGGCGCACGCGCAGCTCGACCTGGCGCAGCGTGCGCACCAGCGGCAGGTGGTTGTCCACGGCGATCTGGCTCTGGATCTCGAAGGGCGCCAGGCTGGCCGGCGCCTCCTGCTCGGTGACGCGCTCGAGGGTGAGGTCCATCAGCCCCGGCACGGTCTGGCGCAGCAGCACGCCACGGTCGTCCACCCAACTGAGCACGTCCACGCCCAGGGCCTCGCTGCGGGCCTTGATGACCAGCACGTCCACGCCATCGAGGGTATCGCGGCGCTCCACGGTCACGGAGTGCCTGTCGATCACCTCGACCTCGGGATCGTAGACGACGAAGTCGAAGACGTCGCCGACGGCCAGCTCGCCGCGCAGCAGGCGGATGGGGATGACCAGGTCGGAGGTGAGCTCATGGGGCACCTCGATCCGCCGCACCTGCGCCGGCGGGGCGCCGGGCTCGGGGGAGCTGGTGCGCACGATCAGGACGTCGCCCTCCAGGCGCGCGGAGAGGTGCGATGCGCGGCCCAGCTCGTTCTTGGCCAGCTCGATGCTCGCCGGGCGCAGGCGCTCGTCGTGGATCGTGACCTGCGACTTGCTCGCCTCGAGGCTCTGGCCCCCGAGGCTGATCATGATCTTGAGGTCCTCGGTCACGCGCAGGCGCGGCCCGTCGGGGGTGTCGATCAGGTCGGTCTGGATGCAGGCGTAGCCGTTCGACTGCCCCAGGACCTGGACGCGATACCACTCGGTGCCGATCAACTGCTCGAGCTCCTCGGCGGGGGGCGGCGGGTCCACGGTCAGGGCGGCCCGCGCCAGCGCGAAGGCCGCTACGCCCAGGGCCAGCGGGATGAGGGCCTTGGCGAACGCGCGCATGTCATCACTCCTCGCCCGCTTCCGCTTCCGGGTTGTGCGCGGCGTCGGCCTCGAGGATCGAGGCGCCGTTGAGGGCCTCGTCGATCAGGTCCTCTACGTCCATCCCACCGGCGTTGTCGGGCGCGCTGTCCTCCGTGGCCTCGTCGAACTTGCGCCGCATGACGCGCTCGAAGGCCGCCACTATCTCGGGATCGTAGGCGGTGCCGGCCCCGAGCAGGATGCTGCGCACGGCCTCTTGGGGGCTGATCGGCAGCGGCGACTCGGTGGGGTTGATGGCCCGCTCGTAGGAGTCCACGACGGCGACCAACCTGGCCTGGTAGGGGATGTCCTGGCCCTCGAGCCCCTCCGGGAAGCCGCTGCCGTCCCAGCGCTCGTGGTGGTGCACAATGATCGCCATGAAGTCCTGTGCGAAGGTGACCGGCCGCAGGATCGAGCTGCCGATGAGCGGGTGCATGCGGTAGAAGATGTGGGCGGCGTCGTTGGTGTCGCGCGCGTCGAGCGTGCGCTCCTCGATGCCGATCTTGCCGATGTCGTGGAGGATGCAGCCGAAGCGGAGGATCTCGCGCTCGTGTTCACCCATGCCCAGCTCGCACGCGAGTTCATCGGCCAGCTCGGTCACGCGCTCGGAGTGGCTGTAGGTCGCCGAGTCGCGGGCCTCGATGGCAATGGTGAGCGCCCGCACGGTCTCGAAGTAGGCGCGTCGGCTCTCCTCGTACAGCTCCGCGTTCTCGATGGCGACGGCCGCGGAGTTGGCGAAGGCGCTGAGCAGCGCTACTTCGTCGCCGCTGAAGCGGCGCTTGCGATGCGCGTAGATACGCATGACGCCCAGGATGTCGTCGCGGGAGCGCAGCGGCAGGCTCAGCACCGAGGTCAGGCCCTCGTCGCGCGCCGCCTCCGGGTACTGGAACAGCGAGTCGGTCTGCGCGTCGAGGATCGCGACGGTCTCGCCCGACAGCACCCGCCGGTCGAGTGCGCTCTCCTCGACGGTGACGGGGCCCTTGCCCCAGTAGTTCTCGCTCAACCCCGACGAGGCCGCGCGCTCAAGCTCGCCCCGATCGGCATTGAGCAGGCGGATGCTGCAGGCGCGCCCGTCCATGGCGGAGACGGCCTGCTGCGCGATGGCGTCCAGCACCTCGCGCAGGCGCAGCGACGACGACACCGTGCGCGACACCTCGTAGAGCGTGCGCATCTCGCCGGCCCGTCGCTGGATGGCGTAGGACACGCGCGACGCGAAGATGCCCAGCACGTAGAAGATCGCTGTGCGCACCCCGATGTCCCACCAGGCCTGGGGCACCCGTACCGTCTCCGTGCCATGTGACACCAGGCCGGCCGGCATCCACGGTCCGCACAGAAGGGCCGCGACGATTGCCGCGATGATTGCGCCGAGGTCGCCCAGGGCGAACCCGGCGTAGATGATCGGCAGGTAGAAGAGGTGAACGGCGATGCTGTCGGTGCCGCCCACCATCACCAGTGCCGCGATCAGCCCCATCGTGATGGCGATGGCAAGTGCCTGCACCGTAGTCCTCTGCGGGCTTCTTGACTTCACCAGATGCCCCCGGTCGTCAACGCTCCGCGCATCAGCGCACCTTCTCGCCCGGCTCGACGTCCCGGTCCGGCACGATCAGTGCCAGTGGCGTGTCCTCGCCCGCCGCCAGGATCATGCCCTGGGACTCGACGCCGCGAATGGTCGCCGGCTCCAGGTTGGCGACGAGCACAACGCTCGCGCCGATGAGCTCGCGTGGCGAGAACGCCTCCGCCAGCCCCGCCACGACCTGGCGCGGCTCATCCTCCCCGCAGTCCACGACGAGCTTGAGCAGCTTGTCGGTACCCGCCACGGGGTCGGCGTCGAGGACCTTGGCGATCCGCAGGTCCAACCTCCCGAACTCGTCGAAGCCGATCATATCCTCGTCCTCTTCTTCGGTCTGCTGCTGTGCGGCAATGTGCTGCCGAGCGCGCTCGAGGTCGATGCGCGGGAAGATCGGCCTGCCCCGGCGCACCTTGGCACCGGCCGGGAGCTTGCCGGGCCGGCAGTCGGCCCAACTCATCTGCACGGCCAGGTCCTCGATGCCGAGCTGCCGCCAGATCTCCTCGGCCACCGTGGGCATGACGGGCGCGATCATCAGCGCCGCGACGCGCACCGTGTCCACCGCGTCGTAGAGCACGGCGACCAGCTCGACCTTCTTCCCCTGCTTGTACAGGTCCCACGGGGCGCGATTGTCCACGAACTTGTTGGCGGCCGCCAGCAGCTCCCACACGCCCTCGAGCACGCCGCGCAGGTCGAGAGTGGCGTAGCCCTCCTCGGCCCGCGCCACCGCCCGCTCGACCTGCTCCGCCAGCTCGCCTGCACCCGGGCCCGGCTGGTCGATGGTGCCGTCAAGGTAGCGCTCGACCAGCGGGAGGGTGCGGTTGAGCAGATTCCCGAGGTCGTTGGCGAGGTCGGCGTTGAAGCGCGACAGCAGGCCTTCGGACGAGAACGAGCCGTCGAGCCCGAAGGTCACCTCGCGGAACATGTAGTAGCGCACGGCGTCCACGGCGACGTCGGTGGTGCAGCCGGACTCCTCGACCAGCAGCTCGGCCTCCGCCCGCGGGTCCACGACGTCGCCGCGCGACTTGCTGATCTTGTCGCCCCCGGCGCTGACCCACCAGCCGTGCGCGAAGACCAGCTCGGGCAGCTCGACGCCCAACGCCATGAGCATGGCGAGCCACAGACTGCCGTGAAAGCGGGTGAGGATGTCCTTGCCCATGAGCTGCAGGTCCGGCGGCCACATGCGCGCGAACCTGTCGTCGTCGATGGTATAGCCCGCGACCGTGAGGTAGTTGATGAGCGCGTCGAACCAGACGTAGACCACATGCTCCTCGTCGCCCGGGACCGGGACACCCCAGCCCTGATTGGCGCGGCTCACGCAGGTGTCGCGCAGTCCCTGCCGGATGAAGGACAGCACCTCATTGCGCCGGCTGTCGGGCTTGATGCGGTCCGGGTTGGCCTCGATCTCCCGCAGCAGGGCGCTGCTGTAGCCCGACGCGCGGAAGAAGTAGGCCTCCTCGGTCATCTGCTCGACCTTGCGGCCGCAGTCCGGACACAGGCCGCCTTCGAGCAGGTCGTCCTCCGGAAGATAGGTCTCGCAAGGCACGCAGTACCAGCCCTCATAGCGGTCCTTGTAGATATCGCCGCCGGCGACGAGCTGTGCGAAGACCTGGCCGACCACCTGTCGGTGCTCATCCTCGCTGGTGCGGATGAAGCGGTCGTAGGAGATCTTCATCCGGTCCCAGGCCTCAATGTACGAGGTCATGACACGGTCGGCGAAGGTCTGGGGGTCGAGGCCCGCCGCCTGCGCGGCGCGCACGACCTTCTGCGCGTGCTCGTCGGCGCCGGTGGCGAACAGCACCTCGCGCCCGCGCATGCGCTGATAGCGGGCCACCGCATCGGCCGCGCTCGTCGTGTAGGTGTGGCCGATGTGCGGCCTGTCGTTCACGTAGTAGATCGGCGTGGTGACGTAGAAGACCTTGTCTCGTTCGCTACCGCTCGCCATGACTCGCTCCCCGATGTCACGGACCGCTACCGCCTGCATCCCACGCAGCTCGTGGCCGTGCAGCCCGTGCAGGCCGAGCCTACGCTTCGTGTCTCGCCGCCGTCGCCGGCCGCGCGGCGTCCGAAGAACGCCGACATGACGCGTTGGGTGTCCCTGGAGCCGCAGCTCTCGCAGGCCGGGCTCTTCTTCGCCTTCGATCGGCTCACGAGGAGGTCGAACTGCTCTCCGCACGAGCCGCACTCGTACTCGTAGAGGGGCATCTCAGGCGTTGCCTCCGTCACTTGCCTGCGGGCCGGCCTGGCCGGTGCCCTTGTCGCTTCGAGGGCGGCGCCTGCCCCGCCGGCGACGCGACGACCGGGGCTTCTTCGAGCCGCCCTCCTGCGACTGCCCGGCGTCGCGGGCGCTCTTGGCGTCCTGCTTCGTGTCCCGCCGCCCCCCGCCGTCGCGCTTCTGGGTGTCACTCTTTCCGGCCTGCCGCGCCTGTGCGCCGTCGCTGCCGGGCAGGCGGCGCCCGCGCGACTTGCGGCGGCCGCCGGACCCGGACTGCTTGCCGCCGCCGTCAGGCTGCTCCCGCCGGGCCTCGGGGCCCTCTTGGGGCTTCTGCTGCTCGGGCCTGTCCGGCCCAGGCTGCGCCGCGGGCCGGGACTGCGCGCGCGCCGGCTGCTCGGGCCGCGGCTCACGCTCTTCGGCGCTCTCGTCGTCATCGCCGCCGAGCGGCCCCACCTCGCTGGCGAGGACGCGGATGTCAGAGCCGTCATCGAGGACGACGTGCAGTTCCTCCTTGAGCAGCGCCACGTCCTTGACGGTTCCCGGACCGTGTTCGGTCCGCACCCTGTCGCCGCGCCGGGGCAGCGTGCGGCGCAGCTCGCAGTACATCTCGTGCTCGAACAGCAGACAACACATGAGCCGGTCGCACAGCCCGCTGATCTTGCTGGGGTTCAGCGCCAGCCCTTGGTCCTTGGCGACGCGGATCCCCACCGGCTCGAACTCGCGCATGAAGGTCTTGCAGCACAGGCGCCGGCCGCACGGCCCGAGGCCGCCCAGCAGTCGGGCCTCGTCGCGCACGCCGATCTGCCGCAGCTCGATGCGCATGCGGAAGGTGCGCGCGAGGTCCCGCACCAGTTCCCGGAAGTCCACGCGTCCGTCGGCGCTGAAGAAGAACACCAGGCGCGTGTTGTCGAAGCTCAGGTCCGCGTCGATCAGCTTCATGGGCAGCTCGTGCTTGTCGATGGCCTCGCCGCAGATCTCCAGCGCCTGTTTCTCGCGCGTCTCCTGTTCGGCCACGTGGGCGAGGTCGTCGTCGGTTGCCTTGCGCACCACGGGCATGAGTTCGTCGGCGCGTTCGGGGGGGATCCGCCCGTGGATCTCCATGACCTCGCCTATGTCCACGCCCTTCTCGGTGCGCACGAGCACCTTGTCGCCGATGCTCAGGCGCACCCCGGACGCCGCGAAGCTGTAGACCTTCGAGTTGTGCCGGAAGCGGACCCCGACCTCCATGCTCGGCTCGGGGCTCGGCTTGTTCTCCTCAGTCATGCGGTTTCACCCACGGCCTGGCGACCCCGCCCGTGCGTGCGCTCGCGGCGGTCGCGCAGCCGCGCCATCACTTCTCGCAGGCCCGAGAGCACCTTCTCCGGCTCCTTCGGGCTGTAGGCGAAGCTGATCGCCGTCGCATCAAAGGTGGGTCGGGCGAGGGCGGGCGTCTCGCCGCGCCGCTTGCCCTTGACGGTGTCGCGGTAGAGTTCGGCCAGGACCAGGCGCTCGCGGCGCCCCAGCGCGACCTGCTTGCTCAGTCGCACGCGTACCCGGCCGGTGCGCGCGCGCACGTCGGAGATGCCCACCTCACGACAGGCAATGCGGAGCCTCGCGATCTCGATGAGGTTGTGCACCGGCAGGGGCATGGGCCCGTAGCGGTCCACGATCTCCTCCGCCAGTGCCTCGACGTCCTCTGCCTCCCACGCCGACGACAGCCGCCGGTACAGCATGATGCGATGCCGCTCGCCCGGCACGTAGTCGGCCGGCAACACGGCCTCGAGCGGCAGATCAAGCGACGGATGCTCGGCGTCCTCGTCCCCGACCGTCTCGCCCTTGAGCGCGCGCACCGACTCCGCGAGCATCTGGGCGTACAGGTCGAGCCCGATGGCGGTGACGTGGCCGCTCTGCTCGGCGCCGAGGATATCCCCCGCGCCGCGGATCTCGAGGTCGCGCAGCGCGACCTTGAAGCCGCTGCCCAGCTCGCTGAACTCCTCGATGGCCCGCAGCCGGTCCTCGGCCTCCTCGGTCATGCGGTCCGGGTACCTGTAGAGCAGGTACGCGTAGGCCTGGCGGTTCGAGCGGCCAACGCGACCGCGGAGCTGGTAGAGCTGAGCCAGCCCCAAGCGGTCGGCGTCGTCGATGATGATGGTGTTGGCGTTTGCCACGTCAAGGCCGTTCTCGATGATGGTGGTGCACACCAGCACGTCGAACTCCTCGCGATAGAACGCCATCATCACCTGTTCCAGCTCGTCCTCGTGCATCTGACCGTGCGCGACGGCCACCGTGGCCTCGGGCACCAGCCTCTGCACCGTCGCCGCCACGTGGCCGATCGAGTGCACGCGGTTGTGGACGAAGTAGACCTGCCCGTTGCGGTCGTGCTCGCGCAGGATCGCCTCGCGGATCAGATCCTCGTCGCGCTCGCGCACGAAGGTGCGTATGGGCAGCCGCCCGGCGGGCGGGTCGTTGATGACCGAGATGTCGCGGATGCCCGACAGCGCCATGTTGAGCGTGCGCGGGATCGGCGTCGCGGTCAGCGTCAGGGCGTCCACGTCCGTGCGCAGCTTCTTGAGCCGCTCCTTCTGCTCTACGCCGAAACGCTGCTCCTCATCGATGATCAGCAGTCCCAGGTCGCTGAAGCCCACGTCGGATCCCAGCAGCCGGTGCGTGCCGATGACGATGTCCACGGTGCCCGCCTTGAGCTGCTCGACGATCTTGCGCTGCTCGGCGGAAGAGCGGAAGCGGCTGAGCATGCGCACCTCGACCGGGTAGCGGCCCAACCGCTCCTGGAAGCTGTTGAGGTGCTGGTGTGCCAGCACCGTCGTCGGGCACAGCACGGCGACCTGCTTGCCGTCGAGCACGGCCTTGAAGGCGGCGCGGATGGCGACCTCGGTCTTGCCGAAGCCCACGTCCCCGCAGATCAGACGATCGGCGGGCCGGCCATGCTCCATGTCCCGCTTGATGTCCTTGATGGCCTGCCACTGGCCGGGCGTCTCGTCGTAGCGGAAGGAGTCCTCGAGCTCGGTCAGCCACGGCGAGTCCACGCCGAAGGCGAAGCCCCTGGCCCGCTCGCGCTCGCGGTACAGCTCCATCAGCTCCCGCGCCAGCAGGCGCGTGGAGACCCGGGCCTTCTGCTTGGCCCGCTCCCAGCGCTTGCCGTTGAGCTTGTCCACGGGCGCCTGTCCGCCCGCCGGTCCGACGTAGCGCTGCACCCGGTCGAGCTGCGTGACGGGCACATAGATGCGGTCGCCGCCCGCGTACTCGATGACCAGGTAATCGCGCTCCATGTCGCCGATCGTCTGCTTCGACAGGCCGGTGTAGCGGCCGATCCCGTGGCTGATGTGCACCACGAGATCGCCCTCATCCAGCTCCTGGAGCGAGGTGAGTGAGAAGCCCCGGCGGTACTTGGTCTCCTTGGGCCGGCGCACCTTCCGCCAGCCGTAGATCTCCGCCCCCGTCATCACCACCAGGTCGGCGGAGGGCAGCTTGAAGCCCCCGGACAGCTCGAGCGCCGCCACCTTGACCTTGCCGGGCACGAGCGTGAGCCGGCCGTTGGCGACCGAGACATCGCTCACGCCGCGGTCCTGCAGCGCGTCGGCGGCCTTCTCGGGCTCGCCGGAGCAGATTAGCAGGTGTTGGCCGCGCTCCTGCCAGTCCTGGATGCCCTCGACCAGCAGGTCGAACTTGCCGCCGAAGCTGTCCACCGGCGGGGTGGCGAAGCTGAGGCCCTCGGTCCCGTCGCGCCAGGGCACGTCGCGGCGCAGCATGCCGAGGTGGACGATGCGCCGCCGGCCCTCCAGCCCGGGCGGCACCGATAGGTGGGTGGCGGCAAGCTGCTCGAAGGGGATACAGGCGGCCTCGGGCAGCCGCAGGTGGCGGCCGAGCTTGATGCCGCTGCGGTAGCTGTCCTGCACGTCGCTGAAGAAGCCGTCGCCGTGCGAGGCGATGCGCACCGGCTCGTCAACCACGATGAGGCACTCGTCGGGCAGGTAGTCGCCGAGCGTGGCGCGGTGGGAGTAGACGTAGGGGAGGTAGTGTACCAGCGTGTCGGCCGGGCGGAGCTGCTGCAGCAGCTCCAGGTCCTCGTCGCGGCGCCGGCGCAGGCGGTCGGCCTCGCGCTTCTTGTCGCCCGCGATCAGCCGGTCGAGCTCCTTGCGGAAGGCGCGCCGGATCAGCGGCAGGGCGCGGGCCACGGCGTCCTCGGACAGCAGTATCTCGCCGGCGGGACCGATGCCGGCGCGCTCGACGTCACGCCGCGACACCTGCGTGTCGGTGTTGAAGAGCCGGATCGACTCGACCTCGTCGCCGAACAGCTCGATGCGCGCCGGCGCCGGCATGGTCGGCGGCGACACGTCGATGATCCCGCCGCGCACGGAGAACTGGCCGACGTCGTCGAGGAGATCGACGTTCTCGTAGCCCAGGTCCACCAGCGCCCGCACCAGGTCATCGCGGTCGATGGTGTCGCCGACGACGATCTCGCGCCGGGCCGACTCCATGGCCTCGCGTGGGATGGTCTGCAGCATCAGCGCCTGGACCGAGGCGACCACGATGATCTGATCGCCGGCGCTGAGGCGCTCGAGCACGGTGAGCCGGTCGGCGACCTCGAGGCGGTCGGGGGTGACGCCGTCGTAGAGGGCCGAGGCGATGGAGGGGTAGACGAGCACCTCGGCCTCGGCGGCCGTGTCGGCGTGGTCGCCGAGCAGCGCGCGCAGATCGTCGGCGAGGCGGCGGGCGCGCTCGTCACTGTACGTGACGAGGAGCGCCGTCCCGCCGTGCGCGCACAACCCGGCGACCAGCAGCGCCGAGCCCGCGCCGCTGACGCCGCCGGCGGCGACCGGGATCCCCACCGCCACATGCTCGGCCAGCGCCGCGAACTCGTCCGAGGCCTGCAGTCTATCGAAGAGCCCGCCTGATATCTCTCTGGTCATAATTGCGCGGCTTCCGGCCCCGAACGCGGGGCCATATACGCCTGATGCCCGAGCTATGGTACTCGGGCTGAATGATCGTGGCTTGTTGTCTACACGTATCAACGCCCTGCCGCCGCTCCCCGGTTCCCCGCGACGCAACCGGCGGGTGGCCATCTTCTCCGACGCTTCTCAGGGCCGAAAGGTGCGCCCACCGCAACTACTCGGGCAGGAGATCCGGGTGGTGTTCCTCGAGCCAGGCGAGGACGCACTCGCGCAGCCTCTCGGCCTCGGCAATCAGCCGCGCCACCTGCTCGGGCGTCACCGGCCCTGGCTCATCATACAGCAGCGCATTGCGCAGATCACGACACTCGTTGAGGTAGCGCGCCATCTCTGTGGCTTCATCCCCCAGAGCCGCCGGCAGCGCAGCCATGATCGTGACATGGTGTCCTGCCCCGCGGGCCCGGAAGCCTGACGCCGCGACCACGATGGTGGCCAGGGCAAGCGCTGCGCTGTAGGCGGCGATGAACCGCCAATCCTCAGAGTCACTGCTCACGCGCGCATGGTGCACGTCCCGCTGAACTCGCTTGAGCAGCGCCTCGATCTCGGAGGCGTTGGGCTCATGGTGCGTGAGCCGCCTGGCTCTCAGCAATTCGTCGAAGCTCATCCTCGTCTCCCAGCAGGAGTATCTTCGGACCGCGCATCACGTTGCACGCGAAGTGATGCCCCGCCGCGA
>JALGUI010000678.1 GCA_029820915.1 Candidatus Zipacnadia bacterium
CGCCACGCGCAATGGCAGCATCTACATCCTCGGCCCCGACACCGCCGAGGGCGAGTTCACGCTCCAGGGCGGGACGTCGAGCGGCACCCGCAACGGCGTGAACGCCTTCCTGCAGCTGTTCGTGGGCGTGCGCTGGCTGATGCCGGGTGATCACGGCGACTACGTCCCCGAGACGCCGACCATCACTGTGCCGGAGACCGCCATGACCGATGCCCCGTTCTTCCTCAACCGCCGCGTGCCCTACACCCAGCAGGGGTTGCCCGTAGTGCAGCAGTGGTGGGCGCGCCAGGGGCTCGGCCAGAGCCTGTACCTGTCGCACGGCCACAACTTCCGCCGCACGATTCCGGCGGAACTCTACGATGAGCATCCCGACTACTTCCCCATGTTCGACGGCGTGCGCGTGCCGCCGACCGGGCGCTACAAGCTGTGTCTGACCAACCCGGGACTCATCGGCGCCTTCGCCGACCGCATAATCGAGTACTTCGACCAGAGCCCCCAGTCCACGTGCTACTCGCTGTCACCGTCCGACAGCGCAGGATACTGCCAGTGCCCGGACTGCGCGGCGCTGTACGAGGAGGACCCGAACGGCAACCTGTCGGTGACTCCGGCGGTGCTGCACTTCTACAACGAGGTGGCGAAGCTGGTCGCCGAGAGGTACCCCGACAAGGTCCTCGCGGGCTACGTCTATGCCGCCTACGTCTTCCCGCCGCACGAGCCGATCGAGCTTGAGCCCAACGTCTTCCTGGTGTGGGCGCCCAGCTTCGACTATGGCTACACGCTGTTCCGCCCCGAGCTGCAGGAGACGTGGGAGGAGCTGCTGGCGCAGTGGACGCAGGTGACCGAGAACATCGCCTACTACGACCTGCCGACGTCGATGGCGAACGACGCGGGCGCGCCGTGCCCGCCGGGCATTGAGATCCTCGAGTTCATCTACCCGCGCCTGGAGGCCGCCGGCCTCAAGGGCGTGTACGTCTACGGCCAGGATGCGTGGGGGACGGGCGCGCCCACCAACTACCTGCTCGCCAAGCTCGCCTGGGACCCCGAAGCCAACATAGAGGCGCTCTTCGTAGACTTCATGCAGCGCTGCTACGCCGAGGGCTCCGATGAGATCGAGGCGATGTACCGGCTGCTCGATGCCGAGGTCAAGCGCCACTTCCTGGAGAACGAGGCGGCGCGCTACACGCTGACCCCGGCGATCATGGAGGATGTCTACGCGCGCAACTTCGCCGAGATCGAGCGGCTCTACCGCGCGGCCGAGGCGAAGGTCCAGGACCCGGATGCACAGGTGCGCCTCGACTGGCTGGGCTGGAACCTGACGGTTCTGCACTGGAATCTGCGCCAGTACAAGATGCTGGATGACCCCACCGCCTCGAGCTTCTACCTGTCGGACGCCGACTTCTTCGCCTGGTTCGCCGATCACAAGGACTCGCTGGCCTTCCGCCAGCCGCGCAGGGTCGCGCGGCCCGCCGACATCGCGGAGGTCGCGGTCTCGGCCATTGACGAGGTGCCGGGCGCCGAGGAGCAGCAGCCCTTCCTGCTGCGCGGCAACCAGCACGTCATCATCATGCCGACCGCCGACGAGGCCACGGTGAGCTTCAGCCGCATCACGAGTCGCGGCAAGCTGGTGCAGTACACCGTGCACGGCGCCGATGGCGAGGAGATCGCCGCCGGCATCATGAGCGCCGAGGTGCCGATCGTGCTCGACGCGGCCGGCTCGCCCCACTACCACCTGCTGATCACCGCCGGCTCGGCCACCTTCATGATGGCGGTCGAGGGCGGCGCCTGGGCGGTCTCGGGCCACGTCGATGACCAGGGCCTGCACCTGCTGAACCAGGTCACGCCGCTGTACTTCGAGGTCCCGGCGGGCTGCGCGTCCTTCCACCTGTCGCTGCAGGGCACGCCGCCCGGCGAAACGGCGCTGGCGACCCTCTACGCTCTCGACGGCCGCGAAGTCGCGGCCTTCCGCGCCGTCGAGATGCCCATCGACCGCCAGGAGATCGCGGTGGGAGCGGGCGACGCGGGCGTCTGGAAGCTGGTCATTTCGCAGGCCGAGATCGGGGTCGTGGACGACGTCTGGATCGATGTCAGCGACGAGCTGCCCGGCTGGTTCTCGCTCGACCCGGAGCAGGCGCTGAGCGTCCGTCCGGCACAGTAGCCGTTGCCGTCGGAGGGGCCGCAAACCGAAGGTTCGGACGAGGTCGGCCCGACACGGCCGTTGCCCGTTGCAGCCACGACCGAGTTGGGCCAACCTCGCTGCGATCCCTTGGGGATCGCCTCTCGTGCGGCCCCTCCGGCGACCAAGACGAGAGGGGAGCGGTCATGCCCGAGCACGGCACCGACCCGTACGCGTGGTTCAACGAGGCCAAGTTCGGCATGTTCCTGCACTGGGGCATCTACGCGCTGCTCGGGCGCGGCGAGCAGGTGATGTTCCGCGATCTACGCGCTGCTCGGGCGCGGCGAGCAGGTGATGTTCCGCGAGCACTTCGTGCCCAGCGAGTACCGCAAGCTTGCCGACGAGTTCACCGTGCCGAACTTCGACGCCCATGAGTGGGCGCGGATGGCGCGCGATGCGGGCATGGGCTACATGGTGCTCACGAGCAAGCACCACGATGGCTACTGCCTGTTCGATTCGCCGGGCTGGGACTTCTGCGCGCCACGCACCGCCCCGGGGCGCGACCTGATCGCCGAGTACGTCCAGGGCTGCCGGGCCGCGGGCCTGCGCGTGGGGATCTACTACTCGCTGCAGGACTGGGCCTTCCCAGTCATGTTCGAGGGACCCGATGCGGACGAGGCCGAGCTTGAGCGCCTCGTCGCCAAGGTGCACCGCGACATCGAGGCGTTGTGCAGCAACTACGGGCAGATCGACCTCATGTGGTTCGATGGGCGCTGGCCGCTGAACGACGAGTGGCGTCCGCTGGAGATCGACGACATGATCCGGGAGCTGCAGCCCGAGGCGATGATCACCGGAGACCGCCTGCACGGCCGGCCG
>JALGUI010000679.1 GCA_029820915.1 Candidatus Zipacnadia bacterium
AGCGACAGGCAACGGCACCAACGCATGAGCGCAGACTCCACGGCCTTCCCTTGGGCTCAGGGACTCATCTCCGGATGATGTTAGTAGGACGGAAGCCCCCTGTCAATTGTTCCGAGCGGCAGGCGGGAGGCCGTTGCGGTGCCGTGCGGACGGGCGCATGCCGACAGGCGCCGCCGTTGCCGTCGCCGTGCCGTTCGGAGGGGCGGGACTACGTTCCCGCCCGGCCGTTGGTCGTTGTCGTGCTGCAGGGCGGGGACCTGTGCCCCGCCTGCCGTTCGCCGTTGTCGTCGCGAACGACGTGCGGACGAGGTCGTCCGCACCACGGTACTTGCGGCCGCTTGCGGTGGCCCGGCCGTTGCCGTGCCGTGTCCGCAAAGGTAGCGCGCGCACCGGCGACGAATAGCCTGCACGATGGGCCAGTGCCGCGCGCTGCCCGTGAGGAGTCGAGCCGCCATGCGCCGCGCCATCGCCGCCGTGACCGTGTGCCTCGCGATCGTCATCATGCTCGTAGCGGGCTGCCCGCCCGGCGATCAGGGCCCCATCGAGGGTCTGCCCGTCATCCCGGGCGGGGAGGCGGTGCGCCTGGAGATGTGGACGATCTGGAGCACCGAGCCGCGCAAGTCGGCGCTCGACGAGATCGTCGCCAGTTTCGAGGCCGCCAACCCGAACATCGACGTCGTGGTCACCAACGTGGAGCCGGACGCTTACAAGCAGCGCATCCGCGTTGCCATCGGCTCCGGCGACCCGCCCGACGTCTTCTTCGTGTGGAGCGGCGAGTGGCTGCACAACTTCGTGCGCGGCGACAACGTGCTCCCCATCACTGACGCGTTGGCCGCCGACGACGGGCAGTGGCGCTCGCGCATCATGGGCGACGCGCTCAAGTGGTACACCTTCGGCGGCGAGACCTACGGCATCCCCTTCCTGCGCCAGTGCACGTTCTTCTTCTACAACACGAAGCTCTTCGCCGAGCGCGGCTCGCAGGTCCCCGAGAGCTGGGACGACTTCCTTGCGATGTGCGACGGCCTGAAGGCGGCGGGAGTGACGCCCGTCGCCCTGGGCAATACCGTCAAGTGGCCCGCACACCACTACGTCTCCTGCCTGTGGCAGCGCCTGATGGGGCAGGACCGACTGCTCGCGGACTTCGATCCGCTCGGGCCGGGCGCCTACAGCGATCCCGGCTACGTGAAGGGCCTGCAGATGTTCCGGGACCTCGTCGATCGCGATGTCTTCAACCGCGCGCCCAACGGCACCACGCGCGAGAACGCGCGCGCGCTGTTCTACACGGGCGAGGCGGCCATGTTCTACACCGGCACCTGGAACCTCAACAACTTCCGCGAGGGTGGCGAGGCGCCGCAGGAGTTCTGGGAGGCCTGGGACTGGTTCAACTTCCCGGCCGTCCCCGGTGGCGAGGGCGAGCAGCAGGCGCTGGCGGGCGGGGCGGATGGCTACGTGATCTCGTCGAAGACTGAGCACCCCGAGGCCGCCATCACCTTCCTGCAACACCTCAACTCCGTCGAGTCCGCGCGGCTCTTCGTGGATCGCTGCCGGGAGCTGGTGCTGGTCAATGGCGCGGTGACCGATGACAACGCCGACGAGCACCTGCTGCGCTACGCCGAGCAGGCTGAGGCCGCGCCCACCATCGTCCCGTGGGCCGACACGCTCATGGAGCGCTCGGTGGCCGAGGTGCTGCTGGACGGCTGCCAGGCGCTGATTCAGGGCAGCGCCACGCCCGAGCAGATCATGGCCGACATCCGCGTTCGCCAGGCCGAGGTGAAGCAGCGGCTCGAGGAACTCGGCGGCACCACGGTCGCCGAGGGCCCGGGCGAGGAGTTGGCGAAGCTGGCCGCCGTCGCGGACGCGCCGGACTACGTCGCCAAGGTCGTCGAGCACTCGGGCGACTGGACGCACGTCACCGTGTGGGTCGGGCCGCCCGAAAGCGAGTTCGACGCCGTGGTCTACCTCGAGTGGACGGACAGCGGCTACGAGATCGTGAAGACGGAGGCCATTCCGCCGGCCGGCGAGGACACCTGACGCGCATCGCAGCAACGGGGCATCGGGCACAGCCATGCGTCATCGACCGATCACAGCCTACCTCCTCGTGTTGCCCGCCGTCGCGGTCTTCGCGTTCTACATCACCTACCCCCTGATCCACACCGTCGTGCTGAGCGCCTTCTCAT
>JALGUI010000680.1 GCA_029820915.1 Candidatus Zipacnadia bacterium
CCCACATAGTGCACGAACGGGCGATCGAGCAGCCGCGCTGCAGGATGGTCGAGCGTCTGCGCGAATGCCTGCAGGATGGCGAGGTCAGTCGAGCCTTCCAGGTAGAGAACCCATCCGGTCTGCTCGGCCTGGTAGTACTGGTCGAAGCCGATCTCCTTGAGTGCCTTCGCTGCCTGGCTCCCGCGGTCGTCAATGCGGTGAGGTCTCCCGACGAAGGCAACGAGAGTGTCGCGGCCCGCGGCCTCGTTGAGGAGCACCTCGGAGTGGCTGGCGGCGATGACCTGCGAGCCCTGTTCGCGGGCCACGTCGGTGATGAGTTGGTAGATCTGACGCTGACGCAGGATCTCGAGGTGTGCGTCTGGTTCGTCGATGAGCAGCACGGTGGCGGGATTCGCGTAGAGGTGAGCGAGAACGAGGAGGGTCTGCTGACAGCCGCGACCGGACGAGGAGATGTCTAACTCGGTCCCCTCGCGTGTCTGATATGACATGGTGATTTCGCCGCGCTCGGCGCTGTAGTCCGGCGGCCGCAGGTCGATGCCGAAGAGGTCGCTGATGTGGGCAGATAGACTTCGCCACCGGTCGTGGTCGCCATCCCCAATGAATATCTGGTAGCAAAGGTTACGCAGCACCTGCGCAGTCTGGCCCTCACCAATGAGGACGTCAATACGCCCCCGCTCCAGAACTGGCTCCTCCCGTGCAAGACCGGACATTGGCGGCAGGAAGGCGATGCTCACACCCGCCGCCTCGTCTGGCACGGGCATCCGCTCGCCTCCTCCGTCTGCGCTCCGGAGTGGCCTGCAGTAGAACGACTCCTCATTCGCATAGTAGAACTCGAGCCCGCACCGCCACTCGCGGCCGTCACTGACGCCATCGACGACGACGTCAATGAAGACCGGAGACGTGCGCTGCTTCCCTTCCTCTCGCGAGACCTGATGCGTGTGGAGTTCGTTCCACAGGAGCTTCGCACTTGGGAGAGGTACCGCGACAATGTCACGACGGTTGATCGTGGCCCCGGGGCGCCGCGGCGGAGCCGGTCCTTCGCCGTGCTTCTCCCGCCATCTCCGCAGGCCCAGTTCCCAGAGCGCCAGAGCCTGCAGCGCGCTCGTCTTCCCGGAATCATTGGGGCCAATCAGTACGGTATTGCCCCCGAGTTCGACGTCTACGTCGTCGAACATCTTGAAGTTGCGAACACGGATTCTCGTGAGCATGGTACAGCCTCCGTCGCACGAGGCGTCTACCGGCCCGTCTCGCCCTTGGGGCCCCTCAAACGGCGCTGCGGCTACCTGCCGTAGAGCCCCTCGAGCATGGCCTCGCCGATGACCTTGCCCGCCATGGCGGCCTCAAGCTCGTCCTTGGTGGCGCCCGGGTCGAGGCCGAGCGGCTCCGACAGCGCGTAGCCGCGGAACTGGTAGCGGTGCGGCTTGCCGGGCGGTGGCGAGGGGCCACGGTAACCGACCTTGCCGCTACTGTTCACGCCCTGCATCAGCTCCGGTTGCTCGACGCGCAGCTCCGGCGGCACGAGTTCGGGCAGCCCGCCGATGTCGGGCGCCATCCCGTAGGCCACCCAGTGGGTCCAACCGCCGGCGCGCGGGGCGTCGGGGTCGTGGCAGATCAGCGCTAGCTCGACCGTGCCCTCCGGCACGTCACTGAAGATCAGCGGCGGCGATACGTTCTCGCCGTCGGCAGTGTACATCGCGGGGATGGTCTCCCCGTTCACGAACGCGGGCGATGTGATGGTCCAGGCCATCTCTTGCACCTCCTCGGTGCCGGCAGTCTGCGCCGGCGTGTCATCAGCGGTCGCGACGTCGCCCTCCGGCGGGCCCTCGATCACGACGTGCTCCTCCTGGCGTTCGCAGCCAATACCAAGCAACAGCGCCAACAGCGTGACGACGACTGCCACTCTTGTCATCTCCGCGACCTCCCTCCTGCGTCGCTCATCCGCCATCGCCGCCATGGGTGGCCGCCATGAGCGCGCGCATGTAGCCGATGGCGTAGGCACGGCCGCGATGGCCGTAGGGCGTGTCGCCGGCGATGGCGGGCGTGTGATCGGGCATCATCGCGTAGCGGTAGCCGACATCGCGGTAGGCGCGCATGGCCGCAAGCATGTCCGTGTCGCCATCGTCGATGAAGGATTCGTCGAAGCGGGGCACGGCACCCTTC
>JALGUI010000681.1 GCA_029820915.1 Candidatus Zipacnadia bacterium
AGGTGCAGCTCGCGGGCGACACGAAGGTCAGCGGCCTGCTGCCCGGCGGCAGGCAAGTGGACCTGCGCGTCGTGGAGCCCGACAGCTACGGCGCCGCGCTGCTCTACTTCACCGGCTCGCAGCAGCACAACATCCGCCTGCGCGAGCGCGGTCAGCGCATGGACCTGACCCTCAACGAGTACGGCCTGTTCCGCGACGACGATGGCGAGGAGGGCGAGCGTCTCGCGGGCGAGACGGAGGAGCAGGTCTATGAGGCGCTTGGCCTGGCGTTCATCCCGCCCGAGCTGCGCGAGGATCGGGGCGAGATCCAGGCCGCCGAGGCCGGCGGGCTGCCGGACGTGATGTCGCTCAAGGACATCCGCTGCGATCTGCACGTGCACACGACTTGGAGCGATGGCAGGGCAAGTATTGAGGAGATGGCCGAGGCCGGGCGCGAGCGCGGTCACACACACCTGGGCATCGCCGATCACTCCCAGGCGCTCTACGTGGCGGGCGGCCTCGCGGCCGATGACATCCTGCGCCAGCGGGACGAGATAGATGAGCTCAACGCGCGCTTCGAGCGCGATGGCCTCGACTTCCGCGTGCTGCTGGGCACCGAGGCGGACATCCTCGCCGATGGCGCGGTGGACATCACGGACGAGGCGTTCGAGGCCGTTGACCTCGTGCTCGGCGCCATCCACCAGGGCATGTCATCGGACGCCGACCGCATGACCGCGCGCGTGACCGGGGCGCTGCACACGGGCCTGATCGACATCCTCGCGCACCCGACCGGACGACTGCTGCTGGGGCGGCCGGCGTACGGCATCCACATCGCCGAGGTGATCGAGGCGGCGGTCGAGATGGACGTGGCGCTGGAGATCAACGCGGCGCCGGACCGCCTCGACCTGTCGGACGTGCACGCGCGGCTGGCGCACGAGCGCGGGGCGCTGCTGTCGATCAATACCGACGCCCACGCGCTCGATCACCTGGAGTTCATGCGCTTTGGAGTGATCACCGCCCGGCGTGGCTGGGTCACCGCCGAGAGCGTCATCAACACCTGGCCGCTTGCGGGCCTGCGCGAGTGGCTGGCCGCGCGCCGAGAGCGTCTGTAGGCGAGAGCGGCCGGGAGCCGCCGGCCGCACAGGCACTGCCGCCGGTCCGCCGTTGCCTTCGGCGCCGCCGTGTGCTACGATGGCCCGCGCCATCCGCAATCGACCGACCGCGCCATGGGCCCCAGCTCGTGGCGCTGTTCGTGTGTCTCGAGGTCGCGTCCCCATGGACCTGCAGACCAAGGTCGTCCAGATGCTGGCGGTCATCATCGGCGCGCTGGCGGTAGGCTACCTCGCCCGCAAGCTGCGCTGGCTGCCGGGCGAGCGCTCGCGGGACATCTCGCGCTTCGCGATGACCTGGGTGCAGTCGATGCTCATCGCCCTGCTGATCTGGGGCCTGGACGCGCCGAGTTGGCGCACGGCCCTGCTCCCCGTGATCCTCGCGGTGCTCATCGCGCTCAACTGGCCCATCGGCGTTCTCGGCGCCCGACTGATGGGCCTGCGGCGGCACGCGGCGGCCTCCTTCGTGCTCGCCTGCATGTTCTCCAACATGGGCCTGAGCTACGGCGCCTTCGTCTGCTACATGCTGCTGGGCGAGCAGGGCGCCGCCCTGGGCATGATCTGGGTGATGAGCTTCCTGCCCATGTACTACACCCTCGGCTTCATCGTCGCCCGGCGCTACGGCCACGAGGGCCCGCAGACGCTGGGCGAGACGATCCGGGAGACGCTGCGCTCGCCCGAGAGCCGCAATCCGCTCATCGGCTTCGCGGTGGGAGGGGCGCTCTACGCGCTCGGGCCGGCGCGCCCGGAGGCGGTGGTGCAGGCGGTTGAGGTGCTGGTGCCGTCCTCAACGGCCATCTTCCTGTTCGCGATCGGGCTGTCAATGCGGCTCACGTCGGTGGTGACGTACTGGCGGGAGTGCGTGGCGGTCGGCGCGGCGAAGTTCGTGGTCACGCCACTGCTGGGGCTGGGCCTGGCGTGGCTGGTGCTGGTGCTGGCGCAGCTCTTCGACCTCGACGAGCACCTCGCGAACGCGGCGTGGCTGACGACGAACGTGGCGGCGGCGGCCCTGGCGCCGCTGGTCCTCAAGATCGCGGCGGGGCTGTGACCGCCAAGGGCACGCCGGAGGCCTGCAGGGGCCAACAGGCGGACGGAGCGCAGCGGAACAGGCGTTTGGCAACCAACTCCACTTCGTGTATGATCGCGGCGGTTCCCCCGTAGCTCAGTTGGATAGAGCGGGTTCTTCGCAGGATCCAGGGCGAGGGTTCGAGTCCCTCCGGGGGCACTGCTACTACCTGATTCCTGCGCAACCGGGTTTACTTCCTACGCGAATCTGCGTATAATGTAGGTACCTGCGAAGGACCCACTCTCGTGACACTGAGCATGAGAGATCGGATCCTGGAGGGGCGACCACCAGAGAGCTTTCGGGGGCGCATGCAGGACCGGAGGCACATTGGTCGCCCCTCAACTACGTACGCTGACCATACCCAGTTCTTGTCGCCCCCGTCGGCAGGATGGGCGTCCTGCCTTCCTGCCATCTCCGCTCCTTGTGTCCTCCGCCTGGCGTGGCTGGTAGGCTACTGGGCGATGGCCGACCGGGCGCTGCTGCAGGTGACCCTCATCCAGAGCGCGACGCCCGCGGCCATCATGGGGCTGGTGCTGGCGCAGCTCTTCGACCTCGACGAGCACCCTCGCGAACGCGGCGTCGCTGACGACGAACGTGGCGGCGGTGGCGCTGGCGCCGCTGGTCCTCAAGATCGCGGCGGGGCTGTAGGCGGCGCGTGGAAGGGCGGGGCCCGCGACCGGTCAACCTCGGACCATGCACAGGTCAACGCTCGTCGTGATCGCCGTGATGGTCGGCGCGCAGTGGGCCAACGCCCGGGACATCCCCGACGAGAGAACGGCCGGGCCGGGATGGAACCTTCGGCGCTGCACCCAGCGCCTCACTGCTCCCTTCGGTCGCAGCGGCCCCTCCACACAGCAAGAGCAACGACAAGGCTCAGGTCGTTGATGGAGGGGCCCTCCGCACGGCAACAGCAGAGACAGGGCTCGAGTCGTTCGCGGAGGGGCCGTCCTGAGCGCACGGTCGAGCGTCAGCGAGAGTGGGCGCGAAGCCGGCCCGGCCGTTTGCCGTTGGGCACGGGCGGTTCAGCGTGATGTGCGGGCCGACTTCGGCGCGAGCAAACGACGCTCGCCCCTCAGAGCGGCCCCTCCGTACGACCGCCCCACGTGGCTCCTCCGCACCGCACACCTCCAGCCCAGGCCGCGTTCATCGCCGTCCCCGAGTCGATTGCCCCTACTCCGGCGGCGTGCCCGACCACGGCAGCGTCCCGCCCGGCCTGATGGTCAGGCTGTAGTAGTCGCAGGTCCCGTGGCAACCCCAGATGCCAATCCTCGAGTTGATCTCGTGCTCCGGGAGGCGCAGGATCACCACATCGGAGTCGTCTATCTGCAGCGCAACCATCTTCCGGGCATTGCTGTAGCGGCAGCGCAGCACGTGCTGGATGCCGGGGTCCTGCCATCGCGCCAGTCGCACCAGGTGATCGTACTGCGTCTCCCGCGTCTCCGGATCGGTCTTGACCATCCACACGGCCATGGTGTAGTCGGCCACGAAGACCGCGATTCCCGTCTCCAGCGCATCGCCCGTGTACGTGGGTGAGAGGAACACCCCCGGCGCGGTACCATGCTCCGGGCCAATGCGGAATACCACCTCGAACTCGCCCTCATCGGTTCCGCTGTCGGTCATCAGCAGCACATTGTCCAGGTGCTGCTCCTTCTGCTCCTGGGTGAAGCTGTCCGTGCCGAGGCAGTCGGAGCGCTGAACGAAGGTCTGGACCTCCTCGTGCAGCGGCAGACGAAGTGGGGTCCACTGCGCGGCGTCCCACTGCCCCTCGGCGAAACTGATCGTGCGCTCCTCGTCATCCGGCGCCGCCAGTTGTGCCGCCAGGAAGGTCGCGCTGACCAGATACAGCACCAGCAGTAATCGCTTCGTCATCGCGTGGCCTCCGTTTGCGCCGCGAGGTCTGGCGGACATCAAGCCGCGGGTGCCCTCTGCCGGCCCTCGAGCGCCGCGGTCAGTACCGCCCGTACTCCTTCACCAGCTCCATCAGCCGGCAGTAGTTCTCGAAGCTCACGTTGTCGGGCACCGAGTGGTCGGAGTGGTAGATGTACCCCCCGCCCTCCTTGAGCGCCGGGACCTTGCTCGCCACCTCGCGCTCCATGTCGTCGGGGTCGAGCATCATGCGCACGTCGATGCCGCCCACCAGGGTCAGCCGGTCGCCGAACTGCTCCTTGAGCGCCAACGCATCCATGCCCGCCTTGACCTCGAGCGGATCGAGCACGTTCCAGCCGATCTCGAGGAAGCGTGGCACCAGCGCCATCACGTTCCCGCATGAGTGCAGGTAGCAGGTCTTGTCATGCGCGCGCGCCCAGTCGCACAGGATCTCGTGGGCGGGGCGGATGGTGGCGTCGAAGGTCTCCGGCGACATCAGCAGGCCGTTGCGGTAGCCCAGGTCGTCGGGGATGCGGATGCCGTCGAAGTCGTAGCCGCGCTCGATCATCATCTCGCCGAAGTAGACGGCGCGCTCGGCCGCGAACACCTGCATCTCGCGGCACCACTCGGGGTCGGTCACCAGCGCCATCAGGTAGCGCTCGGTCCCGACCACGCGGTTGCCCCAGACATCGTAGCCGGGCCCCCAGATGCTGTACTCGGCGAACGCGCCCTCGTCCCGCCACTTCGGCCAGTGCTCCGC
>JALGUI010000682.1 GCA_029820915.1 Candidatus Zipacnadia bacterium
AGTGGCCGGACTGCCCCTGTGCTGCGCTTCGCGGCCTCCCACACCGATGGTCCCCCCGGCCTCAAGCACGACCGCCGGCGGTCCGTCATGCGCGGCGTCTTCCACGCCACCCTCGACAAGGTCAACTGGCAGCGCCCGCTGTCGTGCCTGGCGCGGCTGGTCGATCGTGCCTGACCGTCCTGCCCTGCTGGGAAGCACACTCGCACGCCAACAACCTGAAAATCCTCATAGAATAAGTGAACATACAGCTCGGCGTGATCGTCAGAGGGACTGAGAAAGCGATGGACGCACAGTGGTGGCGCGGTGGTTCCCGCCTGTGGTGGGACAGTTACGATGGTGAGGTGCGGCGGAGTGGTCTGAGGGGTGGACGTCCGCGCATTCTCTCTCGACGAAGCCCCCGGTCCCCCCGCCGGGGGCTTCGCACGTACGCGCTCTCAGGCGACGGCGTCCCAGGTCAGCGCGTGCCTGCGCTCGGGCTGCAAGACCACGTACCACCTGCCCAAGATCTTCACCCGGAACAGGAGCCGATCGACTTCTCCGTGCCTGAGGGCGCGCTCGAAGCGCTCCTTACGGGTCATCATGATGGGCCTCCGCTGCCGTCGCTGTCGCCGTTCATGGAGAGGCGGGACCCCGTTCCCGCCTGTGTCGTTTGCAGCCGTTGTCGTTGTGGAGGGGAGGGCCTACGTGCCCTCCCGGCCGTTGTCGTTGTCGTCCGCGCGCCGTTCGCCCAGCCGCTGCAGCCCGTCCTCCGCCGCAGTGCGGACCTCCTCGTCGGGATCATTCAGCGCGCCGCGCAGTCCCTCCTCCGCGCGCGGGTCCTCGGCCACGGCCAGCGACCACGCGGCCTCCAGCCGGACCTCCACCGCATCGTCGTCAAGGGCCGCCACCAGCGCTGGCAGCACCCGCCCATCGTCGGCGACGTTGTCGTGCAGACCGCCTGCGGCGTCTGCGCGCACGTCCGGGCGCGGATCGCGTAGCGCTTCCAGATAGAGCTCGATACCTTGCGGATCATCGCAGGCGTCCAGAGCCGCTGCGGCGCTGAGCCGAACTTGCGGGTCGGCGTGCTCGGCCAGGCGCTTGAGTACCGGCAGCGCTCTCTCGTCGGCGAGGGATGACAGCGCCATGAGCACGCTCGCCCGCACCTCGGGGTCCGGGTCGTCGAGCGCATCGATCAGCGCCGGCACCGCCGGGCGCAGGTGCTCGCCCCCGTTCTGATCGGTCCGGATCAGCTCGTCCTCGACCGAGGGCATGACCATGACTCCCGTCGCCGCGTTGTCCAGTGCGTCCGCGACGATCCGGCGCACACCGAGGTCGGCGTCACGCAGAGCAGCAAGCACATCATCGAGGGCTGTCGCCGTCAGAGCACTAAGCGCGTCGCGCACCGGCTGCACCGCGTCGCCCTCGACGACACGGGCGCGCTCCAGCAGCGGTTCAAGCGCGCGGGGATCGGCGAACCAGCCGAGCGTCCATGCGGCGGAGTCACGGATGCGGGGGTGGGGATCATCCAGCGTGCGGATCAGGGGCTCGACGGGCGGTGTCTCGTCGTAGAACTCTAGCGCCCAGACCGCCCACATGCGCACGTCATCCACGGGGTCCTCGAGCATCCCGACGAGTTCGTCCAGGTACTCCGTGGGCCCCATGACCTGGAGGTAGCGGGTAACCAGGAAGCGGATGCGATCATCGCCATGCCGCAACGCTCGGGGGATGGGGTCGCGCCCCTCCGCACGCATGCGCATGATGATCTCGTGGCCCTCCGGCCAGGGCTCCCGCCGCATGCGATCGTGGGTCCCCAGCAACTCCAGCGCGCGCCGGAACTCCTCGGATTCGTGGGGCGGGACTCGGTCCTCGGGCATGGCGGTCACCAGGGCGACGGCAACGGCACAGGCGGGAGCGGGGTCCCGCCTCTCCATGGACGGCAACGGCCCACGGGCGAGGCGCCCGTGGCACCGAGCGGCTACGGCGACGGCACCGCCACCAACGGCATTGACAGGCAGGATGCCTGTCCTACGGTTAACGGCAAACGGCCGTCGGCCCTCACAGCGTCCCCGGTCGGTGCCGTTGCCTTCTGTAGGACAGGCTTCCAGCCTGTCTGCCGTTCGCCGTTCGCACCGCGAGGGCGACGGCGCCGCCACCAACGGCATTGACAGGTCCCGCCCC
>JALGUI010000683.1 GCA_029820915.1 Candidatus Zipacnadia bacterium
CACACCAATCCCATGACCGCCAGAGTCCTCATTGCGCATCTCCTTCCCGCGTCCGGGCATCGATGATGTCGGCCGTGTGCGATCTGCCCGGTATCTCGTAGGGCCCTGCGCGCTCCCACCCGGCGAGGTCACCGTCAAGCAGCTCCCTCAACTCCTCGGGCGAGCCCTGGATGATGCGGAACCGACCCCGCATCGCCGCCGACTCTCCCGGCGCCACCCACCCGATGCCCTCCCATGCCGATCCGCACACCCAGCCGTGCTGCTCCCCGATCGGCCCTGCGACGCCGCCGGGCAGGGAGAGCGGCTCGTCGCCCTCGTTGGCGACGTGCGCGACGACGTGCAGCGCATCGGCCTGCGGGTACAGCCACCAGACGGCGCGAAGGCCATCGCGCTCGGCCTCCGCGCGCCGGCCGCCCCAGTACGTCGGCGCCATCGTGTCCAAAGGCACGTTGAGCGTGAACTCGACGTCGGGCGCCTCGCCGGGCGACAGCGTCAACTCCCCCCCGGCCGCCTGGACCGCGATCGCGGCCGGCTCCTGCGGGAAGTCCGCCAGGTAGCGCGCCAGCAGCGCCTCGGGGTCATTGGCCATGAAGTACAGACGCCCCTCGCCGGTGACCGTGTTCGTCGCCTCGTCATAGCAGCCCGCCGGGTTCGCGTGCAGGCAGTCGTGCCAGCCCTGCGACAGCCCGGAGCACGTCGGCCAGCCCCACGCGGTCAGCCACTTCTCGTCGCGCGAGACGCAGCCGATCAGCGAGTGGACCGGCCGGTCGGTGCTGTAGCCCCAGAAGGCCTCCGGCTGGCCGCCGTGCCGACGCCAGACGGGCACGTAGACCTGCACCCACGGCGGGTCGTTGCGCTCGGAGTTCTGCTCGTACTTCTCCCACCGCGTGTCCGGGAAGCGGTTGGTCTCGCCCATGAGTGTGAAGCCGCGGATGGTGTAGATGAAGCAGCGCGATACGAAGTCCTCGAAGAAGTCGCCGCGGTTGCCGAACGCATCGCTGGCGTGAAGCTGCCAGCAGGCGTTAACGCTGCGGAAGGCGCGCACCGCCTCCGGGTCATCGCCCGTGCCCGCCACGCGGAAGCGCAGCGCGCCGGGCTCGGGGGTGAGCGTGGTCGTCACATCCACGCCGCGCATGGTGTGGCGGATGACCAGGCTGCCGTCCTCCTGCACCTCGCCCTCGCCCGCGCCCTCGCCCATCTCGTAGCACCATATCTCGCACTTGAAGTCGTCCATCGCCGGGATCGAGATCAGCGCCATAGAGAACGTGCGCTCGCCCTGCTCCCGGTTGTCGAAGCCCAGCACCGGTGTGAGGTCGGCCTGCTCGACCACGGCGGCGTCGCCTCCCGTCTGCGCGAGGATCGGCGCGCACAGCGACAGCATCATCAGGACCGGCATCGTCCGCGATAGCATCACGGTACAGCACCTCCCGTCGCAGTATTCCCGGGGAGCGTTCGTCGGGCGACCCGCACTTCCCTGCGCCGCGGCTGCCCACGGCCCGGCAGGGGGGACGAGCACGGCGGCGAAATGGCGCCCGCCATGACGATCGTGGGGCAGCCATCCCGCCTGCCATGTCCTCGTGCTCGCAGGCGGAAGCCTGCGCCACGGTACTGCGCACGGAGGTGCCGACATGTCCGAGATGGGCGTTCGCGTCGTCGATGCCACAGTGACCTTTGAGGACTATCCGCTGCGATCGCCGCTGATCCTCACCGGCGGCGCCATCGAGGACGCCACCGAAGCGCGCTGCACGGTAACCGTCGAGGATGCGCGCGGCCGGACCGCGACCGGCCGCGGTACCGTGTTCCTGTCGGCCATCTGGGCGTGGCCGATCTCGGAACTCGGCTTCGTCCAGCGGGTGGACGCCATGCAGCAGATGTGCCTCGAGATCGCCGACCGCATGACGGTCTGGTGCATCGACCCGCGCCACCCGCTGGAGCACGGCATCGACCTCCACGAGCGCGTGGACGGCCTCGCCATCCCGGTGGGGCTGCGGCTGTTCATCCGCGAGCGCATCCCGACCCTCGCCGCACTGGTCTGCCTGTCGCCCTTCGACCAGGCGCTGCATGACGCCTACGGCCGCCTGCTGGGCATGTCTAGCTATGGCGCCCTCTCGCGCGAGTTCCTGCCCCGCGACCTCGCCACGTGGCTGGGCGATGTGGGGGAGGGGCGCTACCTCGACGAGGTCATCTATCGTCGCGACCGCAATGAGCTGGACGCCTGGCTCGTCGTCGGCACCAACGACGCCCTGCGCGAGGCCGACGCCGAGGACCTGGGCGACGGCCTGCCGTCATCGGTCGAGGGCTGGATCAAGCGCTGCGGCTACCGCTGGTTCAAGCTGAAGGTCAAGGGCGCCGACCCACGCGCAGAGGCGGAGTGGGTCGCCGGCGTCCATCGTGAGATCGCCGCCATTCGCGACGAGCTTGGCCTGGGCGGGCACGCCGGCTACGAGGTGGACGCCAACGAGGGCTGCGAGGGCCCGTGGGCGGTCACCGAGTTCCTGGACGCGCTGCAGGAGATCGACGCCGCGGCCTACGAGGCGCTCGACTACCTGGAGCAGCCCACCGAGCGCGACCTCTCGGCCAACCGCTGGGACATGCGCGAAATCGCGGCCCGCAAGCCGGTGCTGGCGGACGAGGGCGTGGTGGGCCTCGACGAGCTGCGGCTGTCGGCGAGTCTCGG